>JAAYIV010000047.1 GCA_012523305.1 Spirochaetales bacterium | reverse complement strand
ACCCAAAAAAGAGAGTCAGGATCCGTATGCCGATGCTGTCAATCGAGTGCTTGATCAGTATATAAAAAGTAGAAATTCAGGAAAACAGTTCGATCTTGCATCGGTGGCGCAAAAAGAGGGCCTGGATCCGCAAGAACTAGAATCGCTCATCGCAACGGTAGAGGAAAGATTCAGATCCGTGATGAATACATTTGAAGTTCCCGAAGAAGACCGTGCTTATGAACTGACCGGATGGCCGGTACCCCCGCCATCCAAGCGTATGGGCTTTTCCGAAGGACTTGAAGAATCGGGACTGTTCGAGATTGATGATTCATTTTCGACAGAAGAGGCATTTCACATACTTACCAACGATGCTTTTTTCGATACCATAGAAGAAAAGGGCCTAATCATGTTCTTTGAAGACCTGTTCATCGAAAAATATGGCCACATGCGCGGACTCACCATCATGAACACCTTCTTCTATATCCTTTGCTTCAAGGGAAACGAGTGGGTTCCGATAAGAAGCTATGCACTGGAACTACTCAAACTATTCAGCAGTTCCGTGCTTGCTCCTGACCAAGAATGCGATGCGTTCATCAGGCAATTCAGCCGATTTGTCGTCCGTACCTTGTGCAGTCACGGGATGTGCTGGCTCTCATCGATTCCTTCAAAGGAAGACTTGAATAGCGGGAAGGTGCTCATCAAGGCTACCGATGCCTTGTATCGGTTCCTTGCGATTAAAGAATGAATAATCAGGCTCGCTCTCACATTGCTTATATAAAAACATGTTGTTTCTGATACGATGTATTTAATTTTTTCCGCCGCATCGCGATTATTGTAATCGCTGTAACGACTGTGCAAGCTCGGATGACAACATAACAACACGGATGGTTATGACTGAACAAGCTACTTGGTCTATTCAAGCGTTATGTGCTATAAGGATTGACGATAGGGTAGTATATGATGCTATTGGCATCTGCGTGCCTGTTTCATAACGTTTCCCGGGAGTTCGATTATGCCACCAGTAATTACCACCGTTGCTTTTGATTATGGTGGAGTCATTGCCAAAATGATCGATGATACGTTTATTTGCCATATGGCCGATACGGTAGGGGTCGGTGTCGAACGATTTCGTAGTGCCATGTGGAAATTCCGCCACGAATACGATTTGGGTAAGTTGGAAGCAGATCGTTATTGGGAACTCGTTGCCGGAGATGCTGGAGCTTGTTGGCCTCAGGGTGAATCGTCCCGACACAAGTTGTTGGAATCCTTGTTACTGTTGGATACGATTGCCTATATGAATTATGATCCGGGCATATTGCGTTGGGTAAAAACCCTAATAGCTGCAAATTATCGATGCATAATTATCTCGAACATGTCTCCGATTACCTATGAAATGCTGGTGAGAAACACGATAATTGAAAAGCTGTTCGAACGAGTGATTCTTTCGGGTTGGTTGCATGTGAACAAACCCGATTCTGAAATATTTCTCGAAGCTGTGAAGCAAATGGATGTGAAGCCACAACAGATCTTATTCATCGATGATCTGGCACATAATGTCGATGGAGCCAGAAAAGTTGGATTGAATGCATTGCAGTTCTCTGATACATCCGCTCTCCATGATACTTTGCGAATCCAATTTCCCGATATCCCGCGCAAAGGATTGGTTTGTTTTCAATAGGAACGGATATTTCGCATCCTCTGGATATAAGATCATGCTTACTTCAAGTAACACCTAAGCGATGTGCGGTTGTTATGCATACTTTGTCATGAATTATTTCAACGAATGAACGTGTGATGTTTGCCCGACTTTACCTCGACGGGAGAAATGTTGTGGCGGTTGCTTATGTTGCTCTTTGCAATCAGGAAATCGGGGATCGCGACGATGGGATCGGAGTATATGGCCATCTTTTTATCAAGAGCAACCATTGTAAACGATAAGGATATCCCATATCGATGATCCGCATAAGAAAAAGCATGGTAAGCGTTATGATTT
>JAAYIV010000009.1 GCA_012523305.1 Spirochaetales bacterium | reverse complement strand
TTATGCCGAATAGGGATAACGGCAATCCTATATCCGAGTTCTGATTTCCTGGTGTTTTAGCGGTGTTGCCGACAGTTGACAATATTTCATACAACATTTCCTTGGTCGTGGTCTTCCCGCAACTGCCCGTCACCCCAATTTTTACGATGTTGTTGAATTTCGATACATGTGCGGAAGCGAGCTGCTGGAGTGCGAGAAGCGGGTTATCGACTACGATCAGAGGAACATTAACTTTAGATATGCTCGCTCTTATTGAACTTACCATATCTTTCCTAACCATGGCGCCGACCGCATTGTGTTTGTAAGCGTCCTCGATGAACGAAGCTCCATCGACCCGGGAACCTGGCAATGCTACGAATAATGATCCTCGACTAGCTTTCCTTGAATCAACAACAACCGAAGTTATGTTTAGGTTTCTATCTGAAGGGGAACCCGAATAGGTTCCTTTCACTATCGACGCGGCTTCAAAGAGAGTGCAAATAGTCATGGCAGGTCCTCCACAACAACAATTTTTGCTTTTTCATAGATAATATCAGCCAAAGAGAAAGAATTTATCTTTGCAGCGGCTTCCGTATGTTCGGGCATCCGAGTTTCAGCGATCTTGGACTGAAGAATACGCCGCTGTTCTTCCAATTCCACCAATTCCTTGTCCAAAGTCGATAAAGACAGTGCTATTTCCCGATGTCGAGAAGCCTGCATCACGGGCAACAAAAGAGCACCGCACAGACATACCAACATCGCTATGATGAATAGTTTCTCCTTCAAACCGATTGACTTGTCAGTGTAGGTCACTTGGTCGACATCACTCATAATGGTTGCTCCAGTTTTTCTACGACTCTCAGCTTCGCACTTCGAGAAGGAGGATTCGACCTACACTCCTCTTCAGTCGGAACCAATGGTTTTTTAGTAATGAGTTTCACGGTCGGTGTTCCCGAACACTCACATTTCGGAATATCAGGCGGACATATACACGCCTGTGCGAATTGTTTGAATATGTATTTGACCGGTCGGTCTTCCAGTGAATGGAAACTGATGACAGCGACTCTGCCACCTGGACGCACAATTTCAACTGCCCTCTTTACACCGGAAGAGATCCGTTTCAGTTCCTGATTTACTTCGATCCGCAATGCCTGGAATGTTTTTGTAGCGGGATGCAATTTCCCGTGTCGATATGCCGCTGGAACAGATTTCCAAACAATATTTGCCAATTCATCGGATTTCGTGATGGCTTGTGATTTTCTGTATTCACAAATTCCAGAAGCGATTCTTCTCGAATAACGTTCTTCACCATAATTATATATAATATCTGCCAATTGTTCCTGATGATATGTGTTGACCACATCAGATACACAAATATCTCCGTCTTTATCCAGTCGCATATCCAAATCTTCATTGCGTCTGAAACTGAAACCACGTTGTGAGGCTTCATAGTGAAAAACTGAGATTCCCAAGTCGAACAGGATCATCGAAGGTGCGATGCCATCATAGCTATTCAAGAATTCATCGAACCATACGTTATAACCTACGAATCGATCAGAGAATCGAACAAGTCGTTGACCTGCTTTTGCAAGTATGTCCTTGTCCCTGTCCAGGCCGATTATCTTCAGCTCAGGATATTTGGAAAGAAAAGCTTCCGAATGACCACCTTCTCCCAACGTACAGTCAATCATCAGCGCATCGGGTGAACATGGAACAAGGTGAGTGAGCACTTCGTTGAGCATAACGCTCGTGTGAAGTATTTCCATGCTCACCTCCCACTTGTGTTGAGCATCGCACCTAGATTCTGAGATGCCTCTGAAAACGACGTTTCGCTTTCATTGAGGAACTTCTCATAATCCGCGATACTCCACAATTCGAGGTATGTACCGATTCCCAGCAAAATTGATTCTGCTTTTACTTCAAGGCCCACGCTTTCACGTAATTGTGAGGGGATGTTGATTCTTCCTGATTTATCAATGTCGCATTCCATGGCAGGTGCGATCATTCTTCGTTGTAATAACCGAAGTCCCGCATCGAACATGGCACCCGGACCGTCCATGATTTTCTGACGAATGGTTTCAAACGTTTGAGGGAGCAACAACCATAGGCATCGTTCGACAGAACGAGTCACGATCAGTCTGTCCGTTTCGCCCAAGGCAGAACGAAGTCTCGAAGGGATCAAAATCCTTCCCTTCTCATCAATCGTATTTTTGAACTCTCCTGTCATCAAGTCGCCCATCTTTTTCCCACCACAGAACAACTTTATGGGAATTCTTCCCACTATTTACCACAAATGATAACTTCTCTCCCACCTCACCGCAACCATGCAAACACAAATGTAACAAGTCGTGACAGGATGTTTGGTTTGGAACACTACACAGGTGTTACCTGCAATGCAATTATTAATTACACAGACTAATATTGTGTTAAAATAAAATGAAATATTGCTGAATTTGATAAAAATGGTTATGCTAAGAAGAAGGAGTTCGTATGGAAGAGCGGGTGCAAGATGTGACATACTATGGCAGAAAATCCAAAACCGGAAACGGGTATGAGTGGATCGTCCGCATAGATGATAGTGGTTGTTATGTTACCGATCCCATCGAGGATTGGGAAAAAGATGACGATTATCGCGATGAAGCTGAATCTAACAACCTACTCTACGAAAAACTCGACAAAGAGAAAGCCGCCCACATATTGGGACTTTGGAAACGATCAATGAGTTAATTACTGCATTCAGATTACGATTGCAACGATTGGTCCGTCCTGAACATGTTATAATCCATATCGGAAAACACGATGTTCCGCTTTTCTGCTTTAATAAGCCATTCGGTATTCACAGCATTCTTGCACATGTTTTCATACACGACATTGAAATTTGCCAAGTGATCCCGTACCCGTTGTTCAGCATAGTTGACCGAAGTACCCGAATGAATGATAAACGGCCAATCCGAAGCCATTGCCAGCAACACTTCCCGTGCTGCCTGGTTGAGGAACCGTTGTTTCAATGAATTTTGACCGGGGAAACGATTTGCCAATTCGGTCATGCGTTCCAAGGCTTTATGAACATGCCTGTATATCCATACGTTGTCTCCGTCAGCCCACACATTGGCGTATCCACCTTCTCCCCAACTGGACAAAGCGGGTTGCAGTATTTGCGAATCCAGATCTTGTCTCAAGTAGGTGCCCGGTGTCTGGAGCAACACATTGCCAGAAGCGGCGATGCGCCGAATCACTTCCTCGAGCCAATCGATACCTTCAAACCACCAATGACCAAACAATTCAGCATCGAATGTTATTGTATAATAAGGCTCCCTATCGAGGATGTTTGAAAGCATCTCGCCTTTTTTCTGGACATTATAAAGGAAATTTGCCGCATGCATGCCAACTTTCCTGGCAGCCCGATCAGGACAGTAATACCGTTTTGAATCGGTTTTTCCGGTGATTGCGTGATATTTGAAACCCGTGAAGACACGGACTTCCGGTTCGTGAATGTATTTCCCGATATATTCCAAAGGCAAGTCATATCCGATGTCACGGTAGAATTCGCGATAATCGGGATCCGTAGGGTATCCTTCAACATTGGACCATACGAGACTGGTGAGATTAAAATCCCGTGCGAATGCATGGACGCCGTTCGGGCAAGCGATCGGTGCATAATTGCCCCGTGCGACCGGCTCGTTTGCAAGCATGAGAGCTTGGGCTGCCAATTGGAAATATCCGATTTCTTCACGGAGTAAGTAATCTTCCAGGCCAGGGAAATAACCGCATTCAGGAATCCAAAATCCTTTGGGACGTTTCTTGAAATGATTTATATGAGATTGGACTGCCAGTTGCACCTGGGCGTTGATCGCCTCGGGATACTCACTGTAATTGGGTAAAAATGCATGAGTTGCTGCCGTAGTGATCAATTCAAGGTGTCCGGTATCTTCAAGGTCCGCGAAACCGCTCAGGATATTGCACTCATATGTTTCGAAATAGTCTCGGATATTCAAATCGATCCGTTTCAGATACCTTGCTGCGAGTTCACTGCTCTGCGGTTGTTCGGAGGCACATCGGGCAACTTCTTTTTCAGCCAATTCACGATGAAGTTTCAGATAATCCGTAAAACGTCCCTGAAGTATCGGATCACTCAACATAGTACAGAGAGTCGGCGAAAGTGAAACCGTGATCGAAAACGGTACCGATTCCTCCCGCAGACGCTTGAATGTTCGGAGCATCGGCAAGTAGGTCTCCGAAATTGCTTCGAATAACCAATCTTCTTCAAGAAATCTTGGGTATTCAGGATGTCGGATGTATGGTAAATGAGCATTTAAAAGTAATCCGATTCTGTTCATGCCTAGCTCGACCTCCCACTCTTATCCATGGCGGACACCACTTCTTGGATCAACGGACAGTCAAGCACTACTCCGCCCTTTGTCATGATAGAAGAAAAGAGAAGGTTAAATGTACGTTCGTCAGAATTAAGTTGATTACCTCGAGTAATCCATAAACAATCGGGACTTGTCACCGTATTTGATTGGCAAAGGAATCCTTCTTCGCCATTGTCCCTCCGGTACAAAAGCGTGACTTTATAGGTTCTGCCTCTAATCGGCAAGTTTACATTCCAGTTCGAATCAGTTTTTTTGACCTGGATTTCGTATGTATCTCCGTCTTCAGATCCAAATTCACGCTCAAGCATGGTTACACGCAGTAATAACGTATATGTCTGACCGTTCTGGTCATACTTCATGATTTCGGGAGAATTGATATCCCAATAAGCATGGGCCCAAAAAGGATCTTTCAACATCAGATGAATGGCTGTCTGGGCATATGCTTCCGGCAACTCTTCAACCCCAGGCAAAGGAAGAGGCCCGAAATTTTCGTGCTCGACCAAAGAATTGAAAAAGCGTTTTTGATTCGAAGGTGCGTAATTGGAGGCTTCACCACGATTGCCCGAACCATTGTCTTCAAACATCTCTTCGAGCAATTCGATGAGGTCTTCCCTATCCATCTCATCCGAACCTTCCACGCCTTGCTTCTTTGCTATATACTGAAGTTCGACAAGCGACAAGGCATCCATGTTCGGTGTGATCATAGCTCTCTCCCTGACATCGAAAATGGGCTTGTATGACACAAGCTGCTTCATGGTAGAGAAAAGCGGTCATTTAGTCAACACTGCCACCTTTGTGTAAAAGTACTCAATAAAGGACCCTGTCTCTTTGCATTATTTTATCATTATGTGTTAATATCTGCTCATGAATAAGGAACCATCTAAGACTTCATTAATTATACATGGTCATTTTTACCAACCTCCGAGAGAAAACCCCGAAGTGGATCTGATTCCCAAGCAACCTTCGGCGAAACCATATCCAGACTGGAATGAATTGATCTACAGCACGTGTTATTTCCCTAACAGTGCCTCCAGGTATTTGAATCCGTATCGCCAGGTACATCGAATCATAAACAACTATCAATACATATCGTTTGATTTCGGTCCCACCCTGATGACTTGGATGAAAGCGAATCATCCGGACGTGCATGAATTGATTATCGATGCGGACAAAAACAGTATTGAACGATTGGGTCATGGCAACGCGATGGCACAGAGTTTCAACCACACCATCCTCCCGTTGGATACCCTATCAGACGCAAAGATGCAGATCGATTGGGGGATTGACGATTTCATCAGACGGTTCGACCGAGATCCTGAAGGATTATGGCTACCGGAAACAGCGATTAATACAAAAATCATCGACTTGCTTGTCTCGGCGGGAATTACATTCATCATTCTCTCTCCGTGGCAATGCGCAGCGTATCAGGATGAAAAAGGCGCGTGGATGTATGCTACTGCCGAATCTGTTCCTTACGACGCTCCATTCTTGATCGAGGGAAACAACGGGACTGCCATCAGCGCGTTCTTTTATCATCCTCAACTCGCTTCGGACATCAGCTTCGGCCACTCGCTACAGGATGCCGACGTACTCTACGACAAATTGTTGGCGATACGGAAACTCGATAATCCCACATTGCTCCATACCGCTACCGACGGGGAAATCTATGGACATCATGAACCGTTCGGTGATATGGCTTTGGCAGCGTTGATTCATAAAACGGAGCATCGAAACGATTTTGAGTTTACAAATTATGCCGCATACCTGAGCAAGAACAAAGCCACCCGGTATGCCAAGTTGCACGCAGGTGAAGAATCGTTAGGGACAAGCTGGTCGTGTTCACATGGAGTATCCCGGTGGTACAAAGATTGCGGATGTCATACCGGTGGAGAACAAGGGTGGACACAACTTTGGAGAACACCGCTCAGATCTGCGATGCGTTCTTTGGCTGCTCAAATCGACACCATCTATAACGATTCGATTGATTCACTGTTTGAGGGCACTATTGATGCATCGTGTTTGCTCAGATCCTACGGTGAAGTCCTTTCTGGGTATACCGAAACGGAAACATTCCTTGTAACACATCTTCCGGCTGATCGACAGGATGAGAAAACGAAAAGAACAGTTGCAGAATTGCTTGCCGGACAAAAATTTAAATTTTACAGTCATACGTCATGCGGTTGGTTTTTTTCAGATTTGGGAGGATTGGAACCCAGACAGAACATTACGTACGCTTTGAAAGCCGTACAGCTTTATGCAAATAAATCGAATATGGATCTTTTAGGCCCGCTGCTGTCTGCTTTGTCACAAGCTAAAAGTAACAGACGTTCTGACGGATCAGGCCAGACTATTGCCAAAAATATCCTGGCAAAACCATCTGGAATAATCGAAGCAGCGGGGTGTTTCCTTCTAAACCGTGAAGTCGCCCGCATCGAAGATCAAATTGACCGGTACGGGAAATTTTCGATTCTCTCGTTTTCAAAATCGGTAGATAATTGGATTGAAATGGAGTTACGGGACACTTCGACACTTGCAACCTATCGGGTGCAGATGACGACCTTGAAGATCCAGAATGATGGGTATGCCCTGGATGTAAGAATCAATGATGTATCTGAACCTGAATCGATACAAAGTATGCAGATCGCTACTTCTGCCATCCCCGCACGATTGCTCGATGAAGTGTTCACCTGGATCGACCATTCGCTGAGTAGTCTTAGCGATGATGAAGTATTGTCTATCGCCAATGACATAAAGCATTATTCAATGTTATTGCGAGGTTCCAGAAGTACGCCAAACGAATTATATCACTTTGAAACGATGGGGACTTGTCTCAGAGCATTACGATCGATATTCACCACACCGAATACGTTACCGTGGGATGAAAAACGGGAGAGCGTTGCTTTATTGCTGGAATTCGTCCAACGAAGAGGCAAAGCACCAGAAATCTTGGCCGCCACTTCAATTTTTACTGCCGAACTGGACCGTTTGGCAAACGAAATAATCAAAAGCGGATTAACTGAATCAAAGAGCAAATATCTTTTGGATATACTCAAACTTGCCCGGGACCATGGATTGGATCCCTCCATAACCTTGACACAAAATGCTATGTACCCAGCTTTGGAAGGATATGAATCTGATTATCTATTGAATGAATTGCGCATACATCTCAACTTTGCGTGACATGGTGTTCTTTTAATAATTGCTTCGCATGCTCCAATGCGATGTCCTCATGAGCATCACCGCTGAGCATGCGGGCTAATTCGACTATACGGTGTTCACCGAAGACTTCTTCTACTGCAGTATAAGTCGAGCCTCCGAGTGTCTTCTTGGTAACGACAAACTGGTTATGGGCTTTCGCTGCGATAGATGCCAAGTGAGTGATAGCTATCACTTGGCGGGTTTTCGAAAGTTCACGCAATTGTTCACCGACTGCAATCGCTATGGAACCGCCGATACCGGCATCGACTTCATCAAATACCATCGTCTCAACATCGTCAGATTCAGCCAGCACAGTTTTGATCGCCAACATCACTCTCGACAATTCGCCACCGGAAGCAATCTGGCGAAGATTTCCGAGAGGTACTCCAATATTTGCTGAAAATCTGAATTCGATGTGATCAGCACCCGATTGGGACAATTCTTTCGGTTCGACTGCTATGGAGAATACTACATGGGGCATACCGAGGTTTTTCAGGCGCTCAACGATCTTTTCGCCTAGTTGGGAAGCGATAGCATTCCGTTTTTTAGTGAGTATTGCAGATTGATTGAGCACTTTCTGTTCAATCGATGTAACCAATGCCTCCAATTCGGAAATCCTTGCCGTACTCTGTTCGACTTTCATCAACGCTTGGCCCGCTTGCTCGCCATAATCGATAACATGATCCAATGAAGGTCCATACTTTTTTTTCAACCGTTGCAATGCTGCGAGTCTTCCTTGAATTTCATCCAACTGAGCAGCTGAAAATGTCATCGACTCCAATGTATCGCGTAAAGTCTCATCGATATCTTTAACTTCAATCCATACGCTTTCCAAACGTTGGCAGACCACATCCAGCGACGGATCAAGCTTCAATGCCTTCCTGCAAGCTGACAGTGCATTGGATAATGAATGAACTATTGAATAGGTATCGTTTGCTCCCAAATGCTCTCTTGCCGCTTCGAGCTGCTCGAAAATTGTTTCGTGGTTTGATAACACCGAAAGCGTTTCCTGCAATTGTTCATCCTCATGTTTCTTTATCGAAGCACGTGTGATTTCATCATGGGCGAAACGCAAAAAATCTTCTTCTCGCTTAGCTTTATGGAATTCTTCATTACAATCCTGCAATTCTCTTTTAGCATCAGAAAGAGCACGGTACAAGTCAGCACACTCTTTCACATCTGTTTCTAAAGAACCGTAACTGTCCAAGACCTTTCTCTGCCTATCGGGACTAAATAGCGATTGATGTTCATGCTGGCCGTGCATATCCAATAATGCCGCACCGATGATTGACAAATCAGAACGTGTCACCGGAATCGACTGGACGGTAATCGAACCCCTGCCATTCATTTTGAGCGTTCGATTAATGATGATCGAACCATCTTCAGGCACGATTCCCCTCGAAGAGAGTATTTCTACAACAGGGTGCGTTTTATCAAAAGAAAAGGTTGCGCTGACAAGTGCCTCGTCAGTTCCGGTGCGCACCATACCGGCATCAGATTTTTCACCGATCAAAAGATCCAAGGCACCCATCAGGATTGATTTGCCCGCACCGGTTTCCCCTGTGATCACAGAAAAACCCGAACTGAAATCGATATCCAGTGTTTCGATAAGCACGAGGTTTCTGATCGATAAGCGCTCAAGCATGCATACCTCCCGACCAATTCAGCCGATCTCTCACGACTTCATAATAGTTTCGTTGCGAAGAAGTGATCAAAAGTGCTTTCGAACGAGCTTTCTCGACAGTGATCATATCACCTTCTTCAAGGATAAATGGAACCTGTCCGTCAATGGTAAGCATGATTTTTGTTTTCTGTTTGGACAACACCAGAACACGTACGACATCTTCGCCGGATATCACCAAAGGTCGATTAGAAAGAGTAAATGGACATACGGGATTTACGATGAGCACATCGAGATCCGCATCAAGTATCGGGCCGCCGGCGGCAAGACTATACCCGGTCGAACCGGTCGGTGTAGATACGATAATACCGTCACTTCTGAAATGGCCTGCCATAGTCTGATTGATAAATACATCCAGCGAAACCATTTTCGAAATTCCGCTGGCTGAAATTGCCATCTCGTTCAAACCATGTCCCTGGAATACCCTCTTCTCATTACGATTGACTGTTACCCTGATCATCAACCTCCTGGAAACACCGCTTTTACCCGCTTCATACGCTTCAAAAGCTTCTTTCCACTCGTTTTTAGAAATTTCAGTGATGAACCCGAACGTTCCCAGATTTACAGCTAACATAGGAATTCCGTGTGAATGGAGCAACCTAGCACATGAAAGAACAGTGCCGTCTCCTCCAAGACAGATCGCCAAATCTGTTTTTTCGGGAATCTGTAACGAGGTGTCATCGGGATCGACCGTAAATTGAACACTGTATTCAATTTTCCGAGTATGCAAATAGGCTTGGATCTCTTCGACGATACCCAAGGCTTCTTCCTTTCGCTTGTTCGCTAACACAATCACTTTACGAATCTGTTTGGCTAGACTCTTCGACATCAATACTTCCTCCTAGGGAGCGTGGGCTATCACACGTTCAACCTGACTGACATGTTGGTTGGGTAAGAATGGATATATTGGAAACGATACCGCCCTTAGAATACAAGGCATGGCATTAGGAAATTTTTGAAATTCCTCGGTATCGATGGCTATGACCGCATTTCGAAATGCAGGTTTCACCGGGACTTCATATTTATGTGCAAATTGAACGATATCTTCAAGTTTCGATTCCAAAATTATCGTAAAAGCACTTCCGTTCGGTTCGAAATCAATGTCAGAAATCCCAAATAAAGCGTGTCTGTTTCTTAACTGTGCCTGTCGGTATTGTTCATAGATAGCCCTTCGTCGCTCAATATGTCTTGGTAGCAACATCAATTGAATGATACCGAGTGCAGCATTCAAGTCAGCCATTTCGATGATTGTCCTGTCCTTACGTGAATTCATCAACGTATCGAGAGATTCAGAGTATGTTTTGTCTACGGAAATAATTGCAGCACCACCGCCGGTAGAAACAATATTATCTTCTTCAAACGCACAAATCATCGCACTTCCAACTGGAATTCGTTCTTGTGAGGAGAACACGCTGCCGATGCTTTCGGTGATATCTTCGATAATCGGGATACGCACATGTTCATACGATCCGTTACGGCACATCGAACCTGACGGTTCGTACAATAGGATCGCATCAGACCCTTCGTCCTGTAATCTCAATGCTTCGTCTTCAGACAAAATCCCATCTGAAGAAATATCTCCTATGGAAAAAGTGCAACCCATTCCTGTAATGGCAGATGCATAATAGGAAGGTGATAATGCTGAAATCCCGATCGTCGAACCAGCTTTAACGTCAGCAGCTTGCAATGCAATCGTTATCGCGTCCGTGCCTGTGCGTAAAGCGACACAAGCGCCATCGCATCGCAAGTATGTTTTGAGATCCTGTACAAATGAATCGACTCTTTCACCGGGGCCTATACGTTCATCAACCATGGCTTGCAATACGGCGTCCATGTCTTTTCTACGTAACGTCGGTTTATAAAATCTCATTACCATAGGGACAGGATATGCAAGATAAGCATTTTCCGCAAGCTCCCAAATATGGTAATGAAATGTTCAGAAGACAAAAAAAGGCCCGGCGGCTACCTACTCTCCCGCGAAAACGCAGTACCATCGGCGTGGGAGGGCTTGACTTCCGTGTTCGGGATGGGAACGGGTATGGCACCTCCGCTATGGCCACCGGGCC
>JAAYIV010000046.1 GCA_012523305.1 Spirochaetales bacterium | reverse complement strand
GGAATAGAAGAGTCTGTAAACATCTGTTATACTCATCACATGAATATTCGTACACCAAAAGTGAAAGCGATCCTGTTTGATCTAGACGGTACGCTGATCAATACCATCGGAGACATAACAGCAGCGGTAAACGGGACTTTGGCTTTGGCCGATGTCAAACCGATCGATGAAAAAACTTGTATGCGGTATGTTGGCAACGGTCTTAAAAATACTCTGCGCCAAGCATTGGCAGATGCCAATAAGAGCGTGAGTCAAGATGATTTCGATCGATTGTTAACAACCTTCTTTGATTTATATCGATCAAAACCTGTTGTGGTATCCCATGTGTATCCCGGTATCGAAACACTGTTACAGAAATGTGTTGATAGCAACCTTAAGCTCGGGATACTATCGAATAAGGAGAATACCCTGGTCAATACGATCGTTCAGCGTTTGTTGGGTACCTTTGATTTTGAATTTGTGAGGGGCGTATTGGAAGGCAAGCCATTGAAACCCGACCCTGAATGTGTGTATGAGTTTGCCACCCTGACACATGTTGATGCGTCACAGATTCTTTTTGTCGGAGATAGCGAAGTCGATGCCAAGACAGCCTTGGCAGCAACAACTCGACTCGCGTTGGTAGGGTGGGGGTTCAAGGAAGCACAAGAATTGCTCCAAGCTGGGTACGGCCCGGTATGTAATACTATTGAAGAGTTGGAAGCGGAGGTGTTCGAATGAAGTTTTTACCTGATGATTTGACAGTATTATATGCCAAGGCGAAAGCCTATATCGCTAATGAAACCGAAATCACCTTCCGCAATGAAGTGATCAATGCCTTGGATGAGCATGCCGATGAAGATTTGTATGACCGTTTCTATACTTCACTCGCATTCGGCACCGCTGGAATGCGTGGGGTGATCGGAGGTGGTACCAACAGAATCAATGTGCATATGGTGAGGAAGGTCACCCAGGGATTGGCTGATTATATTAATGAAGCAACTGACAAACCAAGCGTGGTCATTGCTTTTGATTCTCGTAATTGGTCGCAAGTATTTGCCGAAGAAGCAGCTTTGGTGTTGTGTGCCAACAATATTAAGGTATTTCTATATGATGAAATACATCCTGTTCCGATGCTTTCGTTCGCAGTCCGCCGTGTTGGTGCCAGTGCTGGAATCGTGATTACAGCCAGTCATAATCCCGCCAAGTACAATGGATACAAAGTATATTGGTCGGATGGTGGGCAAGTCACTTTTCCACATGATGATAAAATTTCTAAAAAAGTTGCAAGCGTTCAGTCTGAACAGATCAAAGGGATGTGCAAAGAAGAAGCAACAGAGAGAAAATTGCTTTTTAGCGTGCCCCAAAACGTCGATGAAGATTATTATGCCATGGTGCTCTCAAGCTTGCGACGACCGCAACTGATCCAAGGCAACGATGTCCGGGTTGCCTATACTCCGTTGCATGGAACCGGGACAATCCCTATCAAGACACTGATGCATCGCTTGCATGTCGATATCGCGGTCGTTGGACAGCAAGAAGCTCCCGATGGTGATTTCCCAACGGTTTCGATGCCTAATCCTGAAGATCCTCAAGCGATGCGATTGGCGATCGAGCTAGCCAAGGAGCAAAAATCCGATATTGTGTTGGGAACCGACCCGGATGCTGATCGTTTGGGAATCGCGATCCCTATCGACGCCACTAAGAGTTCATATCGCTTGTTGACAGGCAATCAGATTGCAATCTTACTCTGCGATTACCTGATCACGACATGGAAAGAACAAGCAACTGATTATAAGATAAAACCAACAGTCGTCAAATCGCTGGTGACTACCGATTTGGTACGTGAAATCGCCCGGCGCAACGGGGCAGAATGCATAGATGTGCTTACAGGTTTCAAATATATCGCCGAACAGATGAACCTTCTTGAACATGATTCGGATAGATTCTTCCTGTTCGGGTGCGAAGAGAGTTTCGGATATCTGAGCATTCCCACGATTCGCGATAAGGATGCTGTTTCAAGTGCTCTGTGTGCGGTGGAGATGATGTGTTACCATGCTCAACAGGGGAAGAGCCTGCAGGAACGTCTTGATGAAATCTATATGAAATATGGATATTATGGGGAGAAAGTTCTCTCATATTCATACGAAGGAAGTGCGGGAAAGGATAAGATGACATCTATCATGGCAAATTTCAGAACACTGAAAGCGGGAGATACTTTTGCCGGTCATTCGATCTTGAAGATCAAGGATTTGGCTGCTGGTGAAGATGGACAAGATTTCCCCCTTTCTGATGTTATCGTGTTATGGTTTGAGAAAGGAGAAAAACTCATTGTCCGTCCAAGCGGGACGGAACCGAAAATCAAATATTACCTATTCTTCACGATTCCGTATGAAGAAAGGGATCAGTTCGACGTCATTCTGGCCGAACGAATTGCGAGGTTTAAATCAGCATTATGAAAAAAGGTTACATGATCCGCAGAACTAAAGGACAACCGCTTCTGATTTCACCATTCAGAGATGTAACGACTACTTCGACATGGAATACCGATGATGAGATTGTCTGGCAAAGCAGCACCATCCTTTCTACGCACGAGAAAGACGAAGCTTTGTATGCGATGTACAGGGATATCGATCGTGGAGTGGACCGATGGATCCAGGATGCACGGTATCTTCCTCGGTTGATTATCTGTGCCATCACATTTTTGGTAATCTATTTTATTTTTTCCCTGGCGGTACGTGATCCGATTCCCATGGTCGACGAATTGCTGCTTGCAGCCGGCGGGGCGATCGGGATGGGAGTGTTCCTCACACGCCGCGATAAAAAAAGCGATGTGGCGATGAAGCGGCGCATGGAATTCAAACAAAACGCTTCGAGAACCGATTTTATCGTCCAGGACGGTCTATCACATTATGAGAAATATCTTGATGATATGGCGTTCATGGAAACAATCGAACTGGCAGATAGGTTGGCGAATGTGGGAAATGGAGATCTGCCGCAGGTCGAACTTGCGGAAGAACACCGGGGGGCTTGGCAATATGAGTTGGCAGCGGCATTGATTGAACATGTCCGTCTTACCGATAAGCACCTTTTTGGCTGGTACCTCAGGATCAAAGAGGTTCGAGAACAGGCCAAGCGCGACATCACCCTTTCGGCACGGTTGCTCAAGCATGCAATGTCACCCCAGAGGCTGGACATTGCATTGCTCGCACTCATGATAACAATGCCAAAGCAATAAGGTTCGACACGGTGTCTGTCAGCTATGAGATTGCTGACAGCACATACCATCGATCAAGGTCTTGTACTCATATGCGCTTCAGGTTGCATGGCACTTGCCTTCGCACATGATAGGCCACATTACTCGTATCCACTCCTTTTCGCCTTACAGATAGTTGCAGCCGTACTCGTCGTCAGGTATAAGCTGACCCACAACGACCTCTATATATTGGTTCTTGCTATATTGATGATAGTTGCGTTCATGTATGTGATGATTGTACGTGCCACGGCAAGCTTGAACGTACAATGTGGTCTGCCGCTAGGTTCAATTAGTGAAATCGGTGGCGTATTGATAGCCGATTCATCGATAAGTGCCAGTGGAAACCAAGTGCTCCGATTACAGCTGGGATGGTGTAAAGATGCACGAAGGACGATGACGGTAGCTCGGGGTGTCGTAATGGCAATCACCAAGGAGCACCGGAGCATCACCAGCGGTTCATCGGTATGTTTGAAAGGAATATTTGATGCCGGTAACAGGCAGCATTTCTTTTACGCGGATAGCCTTGCGGTTGAAATGTACTGTCAGCCGAAACGGTTAGAGCTCCTGCAAGCGTTGTGCCGTCGTTTCAACACGCTTTCACCGACAGGCGAACAATTATCAGTATTGTTATTGCTCGGGGTAAGTATCGACTATTGTTCTCCGATCAGAACTATGGCAATCGAATCGGGTAGTGCGCATGTATTAGCCCTTTCGGGGATGCATTTGCATGTCATTGCACATCTGTGTGAAGTGATGCTACGACCGTTTTTCTCCAGACGCTGCGCTTCGTTCATCGTGTTGCCGGTGCTCAGCATATTCGTATGGATAGCAGGGCCCAAACCTTCTTTGGTGAGGGCATTGATCATGCATGCGCTGATGGTATGCTTCCCCGACAGCATCAATGCCCGACGTGCTTTGGCACTCACATTTCTGATACACATCATATTCTGGCCGCAAACGGCACACGACAGTGGCTTTTTATTATCATACGCCGCATTGGCCGGCTTGTTATGCGCTTACAATCCGATAAAGATGTTGCTCCAAGTCATAGTACATCCGCTTATCGCTTCTTGGATGGCAACGACTATCGCCGTGCAATTGTTTTCGGCACCGCTGGTCATGCACACCTTTGGTGTTTGGTATCCGATTGGAATAATCGTTGCACCGATACTAGCCTTTTTGGCAAGTATCATGATGTGCTGCGCTTTGATGTATCTTGTCTTGCCTGTCTTCCCGCTTCGATATTGTTTGAATAT
>JAAYIV010000045.1 GCA_012523305.1 Spirochaetales bacterium | reverse complement strand
TGAAACAATATCTTGGGCATTGGCTATCTCATGCATTGGATGTGGTCAAAACAGACAAGCGATAGGAGTTTTAACGGATGCTTGATGACGATGTAAAACAAGTGGCGGCTAAGCTTGCCGCTTTCATTGCCGATCACAAGGGTGCAGACCCGGTGATCCTCGATGTCTCTGAAACCAGCGGATGGGCTGATTGTTTTATAATCGCCACCGTCAATAGTCTTGGCCATCTTCGGGGTTTGGCCAGAGAATTGTGGGGATACTTGGCAGAGTTGGGCGTTGAAGTGCTCAACCGCCATAAGAATGTCGGTTCTGACGGGTGGGAGTTGATTGACTGTAATTCGATAGTGATTCATCTCATGAGTGCTGAAATGCGTTCGTTCTATGCGTTGGAGAAGTTGTGGCATAATCCCGCCGGGATCCAAGAAGAAAGACAAACGATAAAAAAATAACGGCGCATTGCGCCGTTACCTATCAATTGCCCTACCTTACGGAGCGAGTAGCGTTTCGTCATTATCATATTCTTTCTGTTTGATTTCCTTGAACATTTGAACTAATTTGGCTACGGTCAATTCTCTTTTGTGCTCTCTGTCCAAGTCGAGGATTATCTTGCCTTCGTCCATCATCAGCAATCTATTGCCGAAATCGATGGCATGCTGCATGTTATGGGTAACCATCAATGCGGTCAATTTGTAGTCCTTGATGAATTTCATCGTCAATTCCATCACAATTTGTGCGTTGCGTGGATCAAGTGCGGCAGTGTGTTCGTCCAACAGCAGCATCTTCGGTTTGCTGATGACAGTCATCAGTAATGTCAGTGCTTGCCGTTGTCCTCCGGAAAGGAGACCCACGTTATCCTTGAGACGCAACTCCAGTCCCATAGACAATTGTTTCAATTCATCGGCAAAAAAATCTCGCATCTCATTATTCAAACTGATGGTCAATCCACGCATTCCCTTCCGGTATGCGGTAATCATATTATCCTCGATCGACATCTTGGCTGCCGTGCCTTTGGTGGGATCCTGGAAGATTCTGCCTATGGTGAATGCCCGTTTGTATTCCGGAGCATTGGTGACATCCTTACCGTCGAGGACCAATGTTCCTCCAGTAACCGGATACGTGCCTGAAATGAGATTGAAAAGCGTACTTTTACCCGAACCGTTACTTCCGACCACTGTGATGATATCCCCTTCATTCACATGCAGGTTGATATCCTCCAACGCGGTTTTCTCATTGACTGTTCCCGGGTAGAACACTTTGGAGACTTGCTCAATTTTCAGCATTGCCATCCTCCTTGTGGTCCAAAAGCGCACTGCGTCGTTCCTTATTGCGTTTGAGTGCCTTTTTCCGAGCATCCGCTGTGGAGGCAGCGCTACGTGTCTGCGCGATGATGAGCGACACGATGACTAATATTCCTGTGAGCAGTTTGAGGTCGCTGGGAGTAAGATGGATGTAATATCCGTAATAACGACCAAGGAACATCAATCCCTTGTAAATGATCGCACCGAATATAACCCGCAAAGTAATCAGAGATATTCTGTTGCTGTCGAACAAGAACTCTCCGATCATGATGGCCGCCAACCCTTGAACGACCATTCCCTGTCCGAGATTTGCATCCGCAAAGCCTTGGTATTGAGCGAGCAGTCCGCCGGATAGTGCTATGAGAGCGTTGGAAAACCCGATGCCGATGACTTTCAGGATTTTAGGATCCATTCCCAACGAAACGACCATTTGTTCGTTGCTTCCCAATGCCCCGATACCGATACCCAGATCGGTCCTGAAAAAGATGTCGACGATACTTTTAACTGCAAATACGATGATAAGCGTTCCGATCAACAAAACAATCGAGGAGTTGAGTGATGGAATCCATTTGGGAATCGTGTTGAACAATGTCGTCTTTCCCAGCAGTGTCACGTTGGCCCTGTTGCCCAGGATCCTGATATTGATTGAGTAGAGCATCGTCATCGTCAAGATGCCGGCTAACAAGCCGGGTACCTTGAGTCTGTTGTGAATCGTTGCCGTTATGAATCCAGCTATCGCTCCGCCGACAAACGCAAGGATCAAGGCCAGCGGGATTCCAAGACCGTTCACGATCGACATAGTCGCGATGGCGGCTCCTGTCGCAAAGGAGCCGTCACACGTCAAATCTGCAAAATCCAAGATGCGGTAAGAGATCAATACCCCCAGCACCATTATGGAAAAAATCAACCCGTCTACAAAAATTCCTTCTAACATCCAATAGGCCTACTTAACTATTTTTTTGCCACCTTCAATTATCACGGCAGCTTCTGCAAGCAATTCATCCGAAATGGTGATGCCAAGCTTCTTGGCGACATCGAGATTGAACCAGAGTTCAAAATCGGTGGGTTCGGTAAGGAATATCGTCCCGATCTCACCCGGTTTTTTGTTGTTGACCAAAATTTCTTCGATGACCCTACCGGTTGCCAATCCAATCTTGTAATAGTTAAAACCCCAAGCTACGAGAAAGTCAAGTTTTTCGACTCCGGAAGGGTCGGCTGACATGAGAGGAACACTAGCCTTGGCCGCAACATCAGCGATTGAAGGAAGCGCACTGATAACAGTATTGTCGGTTGCAATGTATACGGCATCCACCCTGCCGATAATCGCTTGAAGCGCTTGCATGACTTCAGAAGTATTCGCAACCGCAGCGGTCACAAATTCCACTCCCAGTTCGGCACATGCCGCCTTTGCCTCTTCCATCAAAAGTACGCCGTTGGCTTCGCCGCTGGCATACACGTTGCCGACTGTTTTTGCCCCGGTGAGTTCAACGAGCAACTTTATCTGAGCATCCACAGGATTCATGTCTGAAACTCCTGCGGTATTGGCATCGTACGGCGTGGTATAGGACGGTACAAGATTTGCATCTAAGGGATCGGTGATAGCGGTGAATATTACAGGAATGTCGGCAAAGGTATTGGCCAATGCCACAGCGACCGGAGTCCCGATACCGACGGCAAGGGAAACTTTGTCAGCTTTAAATTTTTGTGCAATCGAGTTTGCTGTCGATGGGTCCCCATTTGCATTCTGCCAGTCATAGCGGACCTGGACATTCTTTGAAGCCAGATGATCCTGTATTCCCTGTTCAACCGAATCGAGTGCGTCATGGGTAATGATCTTCGAGACTCCGATGAGCGGAACCGTAGCCTGTGCTTCCGGAGCCTTTGCTGCAGATGCCGTGGTTTGGGTGGTTGCCGCAGGTGTCTGAACCTCGTCGGACTGTTTTTTCCCGCAAGAGATAAACAGAATCCCGACAAGGAGAATAGTCAAAGAAATCAAAAACATTTTTTTCATATTCACTTCTCCTTCAGTGCCAAAGCGTGTTTCGCTCACTATAATCTGTTTAGCCCTGGTTTGTAAATATAGTATGCATTTGATTGCATAAAAATACATAAATTATACAGATGTGTGCCTACGGTTTATTGACGCGTTGCCC
>JAAYIV010000044.1 GCA_012523305.1 Spirochaetales bacterium | reverse complement strand
TCGGGCATCCCCGTACACAGATTCCGCACAAGGTACACTTTTTCTTGTCCGCACCTTACGATCCGTGCCGTTTCCGTTCAAGCAACGTCACCACACCTTCGGCGAAGCCTTCCCCGCCCGCCTGGCTAGTCACATATCGGGGATAATGCTCTACCAAGTGTAGATAATTATTGATGCTAGCCACAGCGACACTGTTCGGAAAATGAGAGAACATCGGTTCATCATTCGGAGAATCGCCGAAGAACATCACCTTCGAACGCATAGTAAGATCATCATAACCAAACCGCTCGGTAAGGAACCTAAGGGCCATTCCCAGTTTATTGTAATGGCCGAGCCATGTGTTGACATGGATCGAGCTGATCTTGGCAATCGCACCTTCACTTTCACAGAGACGTTGGATTGCCTGAGCGACGCTCAAAGGTAATTTGGGTTCTTCTTCGGCAAAATCGATTGCCAGATCGAACATCCTGCAGAATTGGTCCTGTGCGATTCTGGTTCCTTCGATCTCTTTCAATACCCGAAAACGGATACGCTTAAGGATTTCATTATCGTTGCGTACAGCATGTTCGTGATACATCCTCTTGGCATGCCCGTCTTCCTCCCAGAAGGCCAAGGCTCCGTTTTCTCCGACCACTCCGTCAACCGGCCACTGACGGGCGATAAGATCGCACCATCCGGCGGGACGGCCTGTGATGGGAATTACCTTGAGATGGGAGTTTTTACACTCCCATAAAGCATTATAGGCTACAGAGGGCAGCTTGCCCTCTGTGGTGATAGTATCATCGATGTCCATGAGCACAAATTCAATATCTGCCGCACTCTCATGCGTGAGGTTTGCGATAGGTCCCATAGTTGACTCCCAATAGTGACATACATTCTGCATTATCGATGATACCATGCATTTGTCAATAAACCGTGGCGATTCTTTCTCATTGACAAACAATATGTTGCGCTACATCGTGTATTTGTCGAGAAAAACGGAGGCCTTATGAGAATATCCGTGTCAACGTGTCTGTTCAACAGCATGCTTTGGAAAGAAGGTAATCACTATCCGCCTATAGAGAGCATATCGCGATGCGCCAAGGCAGGCTACCGCGTCATGGAAATGGATTGGGGTGTCTATTCGTTACACGACTCTCCTTTTGGGCATGATGGGTGGCAAGCCATGGTACGGCAGGTCGTTGAAGTATCCAAAGCCCTTGGAATCGAATGTAGCACCGCCCATGCCCATTTTTATAACCCGTCAGGACTTTCAGAAGATGAAAAGATTCAACACGAGCACCTGATACATGAGACCATCGTCGCTTCGGGTATGGTAGGAGCTTCGATTGTTGTCATGCATCCTCTGACGGCATGCGAGGATGGTTGGTATTCACATAAGGATTCACTTCGGTTCAATACAGACTATTTTGCCCGCTACGGAGCTCTGGCATCAACATATGGTATGAAGCTGGCGATCGAGAACATGATCGAGAGCCCTCATTACAGGCGTTATTGTTCTTCAACCGAAGAGCTGTTGGAATTAATCGATACTCTGAATGACGATAAGACATTTGGTATTTGTTGGGATACCGGTCATGCAAATTTGAGCAAAGTGGACCAATGCGCTGCGTTGAGCACTATCGGACCAGAAAGACTGATCGCTTTGCATATCGCTGACAATCGAGGACAATTCGACGATCACCTCGCACCGTATTGGGGTACCATAGAGTGGGAACCTATCATGGCGATGCTAAAGACGATGGGGTATCGGGGGGATTTTACATTAGAAATCCACAAATTCCTCAACGGGCTTCCCGATGCGCTCCATGATCGTGTTGCATCGCTCACGCATGATATCGCAACGTATCTGCTTTCACTTTAATCGGAACTGAATCGGCTGAAGTATGTATCGGTGTCGACGATGTGCTCAACCAATCGATCGAACAGGCCGCACTCATATGCCAGATCAAGAACGGTATAACGCACCCGGATCATCTGGGCGACATAGATACCTCTGCGCATCCGATTCCGATCGAGGTTGATGTCTGCCGGTTCTGTCGGACATCCGGCGGTAGCCAACTTGTCCTTCATCACTTTAAACGGAATCAATTGGCCTTTTATCCTATATACAAGGTCATCCCATTGTGAAATCAGATGCTCTTTTCGTTCTTTCCAATGTCTTTGGTCAAGAAACTTCTTGAAACTGGTTTGGATGATGATATCGAGTAACGGTGACGATCCTACCTTTTCCCTGATCATCGCTTCCCGTCGGTTCCAATTTGGAATCGGTTCATTCATGATGATGCGTTCAAGCTCGGCGTTGGTATATTCACATAACAGTTCGATCATCGCGGTTGTTATCAACGTGGCGAAGCCCACTTTAAAGCCATGCGATACCGGTTTGTCGCCAACTTTCAAGTGTTCCATTTCCCACACATGGCTCATCAGATGTTCTGCTCCCGATGCGGGGCGCGAATCATGATACTCTTGCATGGCATTACCGACATTCACCAATCCGAGGAACAATTTCTCAATCACCTGCATGTCACGCAACACGAGTTTTTCAGGATGGGCAAGTTGATCTTTCAGAGGATGCTGTACCATTGCCCACAGATGAGGTACTATCGGTTCTTCTTTCACTGCTTCAGCGATCATCCAATCGGCTCCTGCCGGAACCTTGGCTGCCATATCGCCATAACCGCTGGCAATCATCGGCATTGGGGCATTAGCCAAGATCGTGCTGTCCGCGACAACCCATACCGGAGCAGGACAAAATACCGTCTGCTTGAAGCCATCGACGGTAATGGCCGAACCGAATGCGGTATACCCGTCAACCGAAGGTGCCGTGGGAACGCACATATACTCTCTATTGGTCTGATGGGCTGCCAATTTCACAATATCATTGATCGTACCCGAACCAACGGCCACTGGAATGCATCGACATCTTAAAAACATGTCTTTAAGCAAATCAACATGCACATTATCCGCATATACTTCATCATCATCGGCAAAGACGAACAGTCGTACTTTATAACCAGCTTGCTTGAACAACTCAAACACATCGTTTCCGGCAACCTCGAAGGTATTCTTATCAGCGATAACAAACGGATCGATATCACCCCATTGGTCACGATACAATTGAGGAACCTGTTTCAAAGCTCCCTGTGCGATAACATATTGGCTTTCCATAGCGGAAAGGGTATTCCACAAGAACAGTACTGGTCAAGCACGAATCACTGATTCGAATACCGCCGAACGTAATTCGGTCTGACCGGCGGAATATCCCCATATGCTCTCATATTCACTACGTTGCTCACCCATCTGTTCCAATTGGTCGAGGTATCGTTTAATGCTCTTGGTCTCGATGATCACAACGGACCCCATCGATGCGATTGCAGGACTATGCTTGCGTGTATGGTCAAAATCAAATTCAAGGATCCTTCTGCCATCATCGGTAATTCCAATTGTCCTGTATGTGTTGCTCTTACCTACTCCCGGCAAATTGAGCACATTCCTGTCGCTTGATAAAAACCGTATCTCATCTGATATCCGGATATGGTCGACCAAAGCCGGCATGTCTTGAGCATTGGCTATGAAAGTTCTTAGCTGACTGTAATACTTCGGATCAATCCGACCAATCGATTTTTCTTCGATTTGTTCCTGTATCGACCTCGCATTGCTTGCAAACAGCTCCCTGTTCTCCAAATATCCCTTTACGGAAAAAGTGTAATACGGAAGGATTCCCAAATCACCGAGAACTTTACGAAGCTTCGCGGTATGACCTCGCCGGGAAGCGGAAACGGTGAACACTTCTTGGTTGGTAATTGCCCAACCTGCCTCCCTCAAGCGCTTTATCGCACGCACCGTATCGGGGGTGATTTCCATCGCACTTGAAAAATGCGTTTGGATTACACATTGCGTGATGCCTGCCGCATTGAACTTTTGCTTATAAGAAGCGAGCATATCACATAGTTCGCGATGTATTCTTTGCGGAAGGTAAATGGGAATTTTGGTACCGAGGCGAACTCGCCTGAATTCGGCATACTTTTGATCGACCGGCCTAAAAGCATTCTCCTCTTTCTTCTTTTCTGCCATACGTAATACCGCATCAAGAATGTTCTCCAATGAAGCTACCGAACTCATCAACGCATCCCCACCGGTAATCAAAATATCTGATAGATACGGATCATTCTTAAAATATTCCATCGATTCGGCAAGTTCTGTCAGCCAAGATCGTTTCGGTTTCAATTTGTCGAGATTGAAATTAAACCTTCCGGCTTGGAAATCATACATACGCTGGCAATAGGAACACAACCCCCCGCAAGCCCGTCCCATCGTGGAAGGGATAAAAATCGCCACTTCTGGATAACGGCGATGAATAGTATGGTTCGGGACTATCCACCCTGCGGCGTTGGGTTTCCCAGGCTCTACGACATCTTCTTTTTCCCATGCTGAGATGCTTCCAAATTCAGTTATCAGATCCCTGCTATAAAATAGATAGCTTCTGAGCACCTCATCTGCTTTACGCATCGTTTTATTCTGTTTGCGCACATCAATCAACGAAAGAAAATATGGAGTCGCGAATATTGGGATGCCCTTCGCTTGTGCATCTTTCATGATTTGTAAAGTGTTGGCATCTAGCGATTGGTCAAGATAGAGATTCAATTCATCGGCACTTCGAATCGCATACCTAAGATGAAAACGATCGTCTCTCCACCATGCGAGCACTTGTTTGCGAAGCGTCTCATCATCAGCATCACGGTCGATGTGGTAAATGCTTTTTATGTTCGGATCGCTATGTTTACTCTCTTTTTTGAGTCGTTCGACCAATAGCGATACGATCCTGCGTTTGTTTTGAGCACGCCAAGCGACGACCTGTCTGTCCAGACCCGAAGGATGACGGTCCATCCATTCAAGTACTTTTTGCCGTTGGGGAATCTCCGGACGGGCTGATCCGTTTAATTGCCGGAGCAAATGAAGCATGTCCTCAAGATGATCTTCATTAGCTCTGTGAGGAAGACCTGATACGGCCATCCTCAGGTTTGAAAGAGGCCGTGAAGTCAACTTCTTTCCATGGAGGAATTGATCGGTATAGACAGTCCCCTCATGATCGAGGTAATCCATAATCCTGATGAATGCAAAATCACGCCATGTGAGTGAAAAAAAACTTTCCGGACTTTGATGTTCCCGGGTGTAATACGCCCATGCGTCAGGGCGTTCAGAACGCATGATCGTCTCATAATGCTCTTTCAACCGTACTACCAAAGCCGCATTGTCAAGCGATTGATCAAGTAGATAAGAGGTGATGACCGGGTTCTCGACCATGATGGTCTCAACTATTTTTTTAAGCTTTTCTGGAGTATTTTTCACATCAATATTGTACAAGTTAGCATTTTCCGCTGTCAACCTTTAATAAAAGGATTTACTGGGGAAACAATACAAATCAATGTTAGAGAATAATATAGATTTTAGCTATGTCTGTAATCGCCAGTATCTGGCAATGTACGCCCGGTCTAACAATCGGTTCTGGAAGATAAGACGAAACGAATATTTTCAGTTCTATCAACCATCGGATTCTGTGGGTTTGAGGTTGTCTTGTGGCAACTTCCGTCTAGACTTCAACTGAACCAAGACAACCCCTGCCAGAATTATTAATGTTCCGACAGCTTCAACCGGAAGCAACACCTGCCCCAAGAAAATCGCACTGAGGATTATGACAAAAACAGAAGGCATATTGCCATATACCGATACCCGGACACTCCCGATCCTGTGGACTGCCATGTGCCAAATCACATTGCAAAGCATGAATGCGATCAATCCCGAATAGAGAGCTGTCCACCATGCGGTAAATGATATGGTACTGATGTTCATCACACGTATCTGCGGGAAGAAAAGCATTACATAGAGCACCGTACAAACTGTCATCGCCACTCCGGTAATCTGCATGCTCGGATATTTTTTCATGAATGGTTTCAGGAATGTCGTGTTGACAGCATATCCGAGCTCGCTGATAACAACAAAAAGCACGCCACGGATGGTGGTATTGCCGATTACATCACCGGTATTGGTGGTAAATCCTATCAATGCAATGCCCACTACGGTAAAGCCAATTCCAGCGATCATCCGTAAGGTTGGTTTTTCCAGCTTGAACAGTGAAGATAAAAACGCGACATGTACCGGAGCGGTTGCCATCAAGACTCCGCCTACGGGTGCAGAAGTTTCATGTATCCCAATCGGGAACAAAACCTGAAAGAATCCAAGACCGATGATACTGAGACCGATAATCTTAAGCAGATCCTTTCGTTCGAATTTCACCCTCTTGGGTGTGAAAAATCCAAAGTACACCATGAAAGGCAAACCGCAGATCAAGCGCAAGGCATTAAATTCGATTGGAGTCAGATGTTCGAATCCCAATTTCATTGCGATGATGTTAAATCCCCAATTAATTGTTACGATTAGTAACATGAGATGAGTTACCCATTCGTTGTTTTTGGATTTATCCATGTGACTCCGCCTTTGTTGTGATTAAAATTGAGCATATCATGTTTATGTGAAGAGGAGAAGGTATGAAATTGCTGCTTATTTTGGAATAATTTTATGCATCATAACCCTCGAAGGACCTTTCCCAAAACGATTTCCCTTCGATTCCGTCTGGCTTTCAATAATTGAAAATCCCAGTTTCTCATACAGTTGGACCGCAACATAATTTTCAGGTTCAACTTCAAGAATAAATTCATCGAATTCGAGATGTTCCAACAGATGCTGTTGTAGTTGCGTAGAAATACCCATGCCACGGAAAGCAGTATCGGTGGCAACTGACTCAATGTAACATTGCCCGCTATTCAACTCCAACGGTTTTTCCAGCGAACTTCTTAATCTTCTATACCCGATATATCCTTTGAACAAACCAAAGCGGAGAATGAATTCTTTGGGGTCGAACCGATGTGAGCGACCTTCTTTCGTCGAACAAGCGACGATACCCACCACATTGTCATCGAGAACCCCTGCGTAATATCGTTCTCTGATAAATGAATGGACTATTGCGTCAACGATTGTGTTCGGATGTTCGGATAGAAACGATAAACTCTGATAGTAACTCTCAACAAAAATCTCTGCCGCTTGCCTGACATGGCCTAACTCCAATTCAGCCAGAGACTTAATTGTCAGAGCCCCATTCATTATGTATCCCCCCGCTATCATAGTACTACTGCAATGCGAAATCGAAAAGAGTTTTTTTTATATTTTTCATATAGAGCCTATAGAATTCTTATATAGTTTCAACATGAATAGGATACAAACAATACGTGTTCGTTATACCTTTCACTATCCTCCAACAGTGATATGAACATTCAATCAATCACATAGGGATGCGTCCCTGATTAAAATCCAGCTTCACAAAAGGAATTTGGGGGTTGTCAAACATTGTCTTTCGGTTATGCCGCTTACTTTTGTCCGTAATAGGCATTCGGCCCGTGTTTGCGCTGATAGTGTTTGTTAACGATATGCTCAGGCAGTGACTTGGCCTCCGGATTGATTGTCAGGGTGAACAGCGCCATTTTGGCAACTTCTTCAAGAACCGCGGCGTTATAGACCGACCCTGTAGCGTTCTTTCCCCAAGCAAATGGTCCATGACCGGCAACCAAGACCATCGGTTGTTCCTGATAGGGGATCGTGTTAAACGTTTTTACAATCAATTTCCCCGTTTCTTCCTCATAATCACCTTCAACTCCCTTTTTATCCAATAAGGGGGTACAAGGGATACTCAAGTGACTGTGATCGGCATGGGTGGTGCCAAATACCGGAATCGATCGGCATGCTTGCGCCCATGAGACTGCATATGGTGAATGGGTATGGGTGATCCCTCCGATTCCTTTAAAGGTACGATAGAGCACCATATGGGTTTTCATATCACTCGAAGGCCGAAGACTTCCGTCGACGATGTTTCCCTCAAGATCAACCACGACAATATGTTCCGCCTTGAGCTGATCGTAGGGTACCCCGGATGGTTTTATTGCAAATACGGCACGTTGTTCATCGTATGCCGACACATTTCCCCATGTGTAAATAGCTAGATTCCTTTGGGGTATTTCCATATTCGCTTCCCAAGCGACTTCTTTCAAACTCTTATACATATCCATGATGCATCTCCCATTACGATTGGTTATCCTCTGCGTTGTTTTTCTTCAAATGCTCCGATTTGTAAGTACCGCTCATAGAGTGTATCGTAGACAGCCTTGCGTTCCAAATCCGGTTCATGCACCCGTTCGGTGCCACTGCAAAGAGCTTCCTGCGCTTCTTCCACATCCTTGTAGATACCGGCAGCGACAGAAGCGAAGACAGCTCCTCCGATAGAAGGAGCCAGATCATTATCTGTAACATGGATAGCCCTTCCGGTGATATCAGCCAAGATTTGCATTCCGATCACACTCTTTCGCGCGACCCCGCCGATAGCAACTACTTTCTCAACCCGGACTCCTGAATTTTCAAAACATTCAAGGATTGCCCTGGCACCAAATGCAGTCGACTCAAGCAACATTCTCATCACTGCGGGAGCATCCGTTCCCAACGTCAATCCCGTGAGAGCTCCTTTGAGCATCTGGTCGGCATACGGCGATCTTCTTCCATTGATCCAGTCAATCGCAACAGGTGACGATTCGGTGGGTTCGATAGCTTGGGCAGCATTCTCTAACATCGGAAGAACCTTTTTTTCAATTTTCTCAATTTGCTGTTCTTCGACGATATCCAGATGTTTCAACGGCCACATGATGACATCTCGCAACCAAGCATAATAATCCCCGAATGCCGATTGTCCTCCTTCATACCCTATATATCCTGGAATCACCGATCCGGTGACTTGCCCGACGATACCATCTACAGCCTGTTCTTGTTCGCCTTTGGAAGGCACATCACCTATGATGATGTCGCACGTAGAAGTACCGATGCTCTTTACCATCACACCTTTAGCTACCTTTCCGCCGACCGCTCCGATATGGGCATCATAAGCTCCGACACAGACGGGAATACCAACGGGAAGGCCCAACTTCTTCGCCCATTCTTGAGTCAATGCTCCTGCGGGAATATCGGCGGTATATGTTTCAGTCCCCAGACTTTCACGAACTATTGCCAAAAACGGATCGAGAAGTGTCAGAAACTCGGATGATGGATATCCATTCCAACTCGGATGCCACATCAATTTATGTCCCGCGGCACATCGACTGCGTTTAATCTTATCAAATGCTTCCGTACCGGTAAGCAATGCCGGCAACCAGTCACAATGTTCAATAAATCCGGCGGCATGTGCGGTGATAGATGGGTTATGCCTGACAATGTGAAGCAGCTTTGACCAGAACCATTCGGAAGAATAGGTTCCACCTGAAAACTTTCGATAATCAGGTCCTCCCCAGCTTTTACTCAATGCATTAATCTCATCGGCTTCACCAACAGCGGTATGATCTTTCCACAACACGAACATTGCATCGGGATTATCGGAAAAGCGCTTGTCCAGGGCAAGGGGCTTCCCATCAGCATCGCACAACGACGGGGTCGAACCAGTGGTATCCATACTGATGCCTCTGACTCTGGAGGCGACTGCCGGATTTTGCGAAAGAGCACTTTGTACCGCTTCGGTAAAGCTTTCAACATAATCAAGCGGATGCTGCCTGAACTGGTTGCGTTTGGGATCGCAATAGGCTCCTGTTTTCCAACGTGGGTAATAACTCACATGAGATCCGGCCACACTACCATCGGCAACGTCGACCGCGACTACCCGTACAGAATCGGATCCAAAATCTGCTCCCAAGACATATGCTTCACCCTTTTTCATAGCTATAGCTCCTTGTGCACCGTCCAATGAAATTTGTTTGGTCCAGTATAGGACACCTCGAGTCGTCGGGCAAGCGAGAACCTAGATACAATGCCGACAATTATTGTTCAAGACCAATGAAAAGAGCGTTCAAACACAGCCGGACTACTCGTATGGAAAGATTCGTCACTCTGGGCTAGAATGAATCATCCGATAATCCTAAAAAGGTAATCGCATGGGATTTCCTAAAACGCTGAAGGGACTTTCAAACAGAATAACGAAGATTAGAACCTACTTATCCGAAACCAAGCGTGAATATGGATGGCTCGACGATAGCGGGGGCCTTCGTTATGAACTTGCCTACCTCTATTTCCTCTTGGATGACAACCGCAGGTCTTCCGAATACATGAGGTGGTTCGACAGAGAGTTTCCCGATGATACGGGAGAACCGTTTCAACTGCTCTGTCGTGCCCTGATGCTTCATCGGATGAAAAAAACTACAGAAGCAGAAAAGTTCTTTGTAAAAACGATGTGTTCCAATATCTATATGGTTCCATCCCTGCTAGATATGAAAATCGAATACGAAGAGATCCATCACAGTATAGACTGGGCGGAGCCCGGATATGTGACGAATATGCCTGATCGATTGCGTGCGGCCATTACACCAGAGGACACAACTTGGATACGCGATACATATCATTCAATGCGCATTCAGGAAATCCGAGCACAATATCTTGAAATCGAAAAGCAACTGGTTATTCTTCCTCCAGGTGAAAAACGAAAAGCATTGGTAACGCAGAAATTCAAACTGGCAAAAGCTCGGATGTACGACTGAACACTTACACTATCTTCCCCGGATTTAATAGATCCTTTGGATCGAATGCATGCTTGATTGAACGCATCAACGCCATAGTCGATGATTGTTCCGAATCAGTCAAGAATGGGCGTTTTGCGTATCCTATGCCATGCTCACCGGATACTTTTCCTCCTATTTCGATTGCCTTGTTGTACATTGCGTCGAACACCGCATCCAATCGTTTGTGCCATTCAGCTTCATCTAAATCGTCACGTAGTTCATAGATATGAAGATTCCCATCTCCCGCATGTCCAAAACTCATGAGACGCAACCCATGAATTTTTTCAAGTTCATGGCTGAAATTGATGAACTCGGCAATACGGTCACGGGGGACCACCACATCACACTCCTCCATCATGGTGGTCGACGCTTTGATAGCCTCAAGAAATGTCCCGCGTGCTGTCCATACCGATTCTTGTCGTTCCGGAGTATCGGCAATGAGAGCGTCGATTGCTCCATGATCCAATGCGATGCGGGCGATTTCATCCAATGCTTCATCAACGAATTTTCTGTTCGGACCATCACTTGAGACCAACAGATATGCATCGGATCCAGTATCGGGAAATTGTCTTCCAAGATAGGTTGAAGCTGCCATCACGACTTCCCTCTGCATGAATTCAACCGCTGTAGGCAATTGCTTCGCTCTTAGGATCGCAGGCACCGCTGAGATCGCCTTATCGAGATTCTCAAATGGGATAAGCAATGAAACCGTGACGGCAGGTCGTGTTATGAGTTTCAACGTCGCCTTGGTGACGATTCCCAATGTTCCTTCTGAACCAATAATCAGATCCTTCAGACTGTAACCAGAGGAGTTCTTGGCTACCTTCCCTCCCAAAACCACCACCTCACCATCGGGAAGCACGACTTGTAGGGCACGAACATAATCACGGGTAACCCCATACTTCACCGCACGCATGCCACCGGCATTGGTACTTATGTTTCCACCGATAGTCGCACTTTTTTCACCCGGGTCGGGAGGATAGAAGAATGGCGTTTCGCTCAGATATTCGCCGATTTCCATCAGCAATACCCCGGGTTCAACGGTAAGGGTCATGTTTTTCTCATCAAGCTCAAGAATTCGATTCATCTTTTGTAAAGAAAGCATGATACCGCCATGAAGGCTCACCGCTCCGCCGACCAAACCGGTACCCTGCCCCCTCGGCGTAACGGGAATCGAATGTTCTGCGGCATAATGCACGACAGCTGCCACTTCTTCGGTGGTGATTGCTTCTACGAGCACATCAGGAGAGGAAACCAAAGAGTGAAGCTCATCATGAGTATAGTCCTCATGGATTTTCTCGCGGACAATCACGCGATCAGGATCGGATATCAACGCTTTCAACCGAGTAATATCATGTTCATCGATCGTATGGTACTTCATGCGATATCTCCCAATGGCTTGTGTTGACGAATCTGTTCTATCAATCGAGGAACGATTTCAAATACATCAGCGACAATCCCCACATGTGCGATTTTCATGATCGGGGCATGCTCATCGATATTGATGGCGATGATCTTTTGCGAACCCCGCATTCCGGCTGCAAATTGCACTGAACCGGAAATTCCACACGTGATGATCAACTTAGGACGAACTGTCCGTCCTGACAGGCCGATCTGACGTCTGCTTTCAACCCATCCGTTTTCAACCAACGGCCTCGAACATGCCACCTGACCTCCCAAAAGGTCAGCTAATTCATTAAACAGTCCTAAGTTCGTATCGTTCTGGATTCCTTTGCCAACGGCAACTATGACTTCGGCTTCCTCAATATAGGTACCTACCCCTTTCGGTTGGACATCGAGCACTTCGATCCTGCTTTCCAGCGCACGTTTATCAAGACTTCGATAAATAATGGTACCACTAGGATGATCCACTTTCTGTGCCATATCAAAAATCTTGTATCTGACCGTTGCAAATTGAGGGCGGTGATTCATCGTCCTGATATGAGCCATGATATTACCGCCGAAAGCGGGGCGGATCTGATCCAGATCCGTATTCGGTTGAATATCCAACGAAGTACAATCAGCTGTGAGACCTGTACGGAGCCTCGCTGCAGTCCGTGGCGCTAATGTCCTGCCTATGGGAGTCCCTCCTACAAGCACTACCGAAGGTGTCAGATAGCCAATGGCGTCTTCAAGAGCGGCGGTATGAGGTTCTACCCTGAAGTAAGTGAATTCTGGATCATCATATACGCATACCGTATCGACACCATAGGCCAACAGCTCCGGTATCAGAGAAGTAATAGTTGCACCTGCAGCACAGGCAAACACTTTTTGGTTGCTGATAGAGGCAAGTTCACGAGCTTTTCCGATCAATTCGATCGAAACCGGATGGATATGGCCCTGGTGGCATTCGACCGAAACCAGAATTCCATCGTATTCACTTTTATTGATCTTCTTTTGCGGTTCGTCATCCTGTAACAGTTCGAATGCACCTTTCGGACCTTTTTTCACACACAACAAGCACATCCTGCAACTGCTATCGATTAAGACTCCTTCCGCCGTTGTTTTAATTGCACCGAAGGGACAGAGTTTTGCTGCTGATTCGGTATCCTGAATAAACTCATTGTGTACGATAATCGTGCTCATACGCTCTCCTGAAGGAATTTTTCACTCACTAGATACTGATAGAGACGTTCTCCCAGATTCTCTTCGTTCCATATCTCGTAGTCACTTTTTTCTTCCGGAGGAAACATCCTCACCACTTGGGTGGGAGAGCCTTTCAATCCGTAATGACGTTCATCGGTATCAGCGAGATCTTTCAGATTGAGTGTCTTAACCGGCCGCTGTGCCGTGGCACACATAAGCTTGAAAGAAGGAAGCCGAGGCTGCCAGATATCTTTCTCTACCGACATCAGCGCGGGCAAGTGTACACGGACGGTTTCAACGGTGGTACCCGTATCACATTCCGCGGTAATCGCCGTTTCTGTTACATCGATGATACGTTGCACATTACTGATACAAGGAATATTCAGGAACTCACTGCATTCGGCTCCGACTTGTGCGGTATCGCCGTCAGTGGTCTGTTTTCCGCATATCACCAGGTCGATGTTCCCGATATGCTTGATGGCTTGTGATAAAGCGTAGCTGGTTGCCAGCACATCTGATCCGGCAAAAGCCCTGTCTGTAAGCAAAAACCCTTCATCGGCACCCATCATAAATGATTCGCGAACGACGGATCCTGCCTGCGGGGGTCCCATCGTAAGTACCGAAACCACTCCCTCATAAGTCTCTCGCAATCGAAGGGCGGTCTCGAGCGCGTATAAATCATAAGGATTCATCTTTGCTTCACCGGATTCCCTCTTGATAGTTCCGGTCTTTTCATCAATGGCCACGTTCGATGAAAGCGGCACTTGTTTTATCAGTACGAGATAACGCATCAAAGCCTCCCGCTACAGGATAAGACGGGATACCGGTACTGTCAACTGGTATTACCAGTTAAATAGGTAGCCAAGCAGTTCTGTTTTCTTGCCAACGAACAAGCCTTCTGGTACACTTTATGCATGACAACACCTAAAACCGATATTAACTTCAAACCAGTGGCAACGAGAAAAATCTACCAGTACATACTCGAGCAATTTGTTGAAATGGTACGTACGGGAGTGATCAAGCCAGGAGACAAGATCCCCTCCGAAAGAGAACTCGCCCAATCCTTTCATGTTTCAAGACCTTCTGTTCGAGAGGCTCTCAGGGTGCTTGAAGTTATCGGGATTATCGAGATTCAGAGCGGGGGCGGAGCTTATTTGAAAGAGATGGAACTCGGACCGTTCATCTCGATCGTAGCGCCCTTGCTGTTTTCACGGGAGAATTTCGATCTTGAATTGTTGGAATTTCGAGAAACCATCGAAGTGAGGGCGATGGAACTGCTTGGTGCGCACATGACCGGTGAGGATTTGAAGCGACTCGGCATCTCGCTGGAAGCAATGCACAAAGCTTTGGAAGCAAACGATCCTGAGTCGGGAGCCCTCGCCGATATTGCCTTCCACAGGACAATACTCGAAGCTTCGAAGAGTTACATATTATTAAAAGTGATGGATGTGGTGGTGTCGTTATTCGAGCACGCGGTCCGTGGCGGCCGTTCGATCGTCTTGGAAAAACATGAGGATGCCCGTCAGTTATATGAAGACCACCGCAACATCTATCTGGCTTTGGAACACCACGATTATTCCAAAGCCCGTGAATTGGTGGTCTCGCATCTGCAGATGGTCAGGCAATTATACGCAAAGCGATAAGCTTAATATTCCGGTCGAACTCCGAATTCTGCGTTTTCCACCCATGAAGCAGGTCGTTCAAGCATGACGATAATATCATCGAGAAGATCATAGTGCCGTCGTTCTTCGGTAATGATGGCTTCGATTGCTTTCTTGATTTCCTTCGAGCTCACTTCCTCTAGTTGTTCGGAATAGTATTCGATGGCTTTCAACTCTACTTCCAACGCTCTTTCATAAAGGGCCATCTGTTTGTTTTCATTGATGAAATCTTCTTTCTTAAATTCTTTGAAGACTGCCTTCGCATTGTCCGAAACCCGAGTCGCATCCATCTTAGGGACCGTTCCTTTTTTCAGCATGGCAAAAATCTTCTCATGCTTTATTTCATCCTCAGCCAACATCGTGAATATGTTTATGAATCCTTTTGTCGTGGCTTTTGCTGCCAAGTCACGGTAGAATCGGGCTCCTTCTCTTTCCATTTCCATAGCAATGTCAAATATATCCATGTTGATCTCCTTTTGCACCTATAGAAGCATAGTAACAATGAAGTCCCTAGTTGGCAAGAAGCTTCTTGTTTCGTCTAAGACTTCAAGTTCATCACTTACATCAACAAATCACATTTACCAAGCTTCTCATCCTGGCAGAACAACAACCGTACAGATAATTAAATCTCCAAAAAAGTGTGTAGATTTTTCATAGTATTCATACACATACTGAAAATAAAATAGAAAAACCTTAAATTTTCACTATTTCAATGGTATATGGGTATAATTGTAAATTTGTCAAGAATTATTTTAATTATTTTTCTAAAACCTATTGCTTATTAGTAAAAAACTATAGATACTATATATGGAAAGAAAAAACGAATCTTTCTTTCCAGTAAAAATAGAATCATACAAGGAGGGGTCATACATGAACAATGACAAGAATAAAGCCAGGATGCAGTTCCTGTTGGCGAGCACCGGTTCCATTTTCACCGAAGCAGACTACCAGGCCCTGTCCGATCACATAGAGGTGCACAAGTATCTCATCAATCAAACTATTCCGTGGGTAATTACCTGGGACGATGCTGCTTTTTCATGGATGGAAAACGTATTTTCACCGATCATGCAAGTGATGGATCAGTGGGTAGTACGCAACGCGTTCCCCACGATGAGCTTGGCTCAGCTATATTTCGCAGTGAGCGAACATTGGTACTATCTGTTACAGGACCATCCGGAGATCACCGCTGAAGCCGCAGCAAAGGATTATGCGGCGAGAAACGGCAAAGGTCTTGGCAAATTGCTTTCCAAGCTGAGCATGCCCTATAGGGTCGCTTAATCTTAACGCGCCGCACACGGCGCGTTTTTTCTCAATTTCCTTCTGCTGATGGTAAAAATATCCGGATCAGCAAGGAAACCCATGATTGGCCGGATTGCCAGCAAGACTGATGGCTATCATCTGAGGAACAGGCCGTTCCAGATGTCCGCCGGTTTTTGCATCTCGATCCGAGACAGGGATGACTGTTTTTCCATCCACTCTCATAGTGGCAGAACCTCCGCCATCGAGATTTAGGCAATCGGAACAGCCAAGATGAGAAGCGAAATCAGTCAACTCAGACAATGAAAGACCTAAATTGTCAATCCCTGGCCTATACGCCTGGCTCTTGCTTCCGCCAGCATGGATGATGGCGACAAGTCCGTCGAGTACTGCGACTGCCATTCTTGCAGCCCGGCCGTTTTCCCAATCGAGTGGATATACTGTCGGAGGGAAAGGCACGGAACCCGATGAGTACTGTAGGTATTCATCGGAAGTACAAGGTTTCTTATCTCGCAATACCGCAGGTCCGACTTGGACAGCGAAGCAGTAATTCTCTTCAAGGTAAAAATCTACGCTGGCCACTTTCGGCCGTATCTTGTATGGCACATGCAGGACAAATCCTGCTTCGGGTATCGGCATCGATCCTGTCTCTGAGAATGCTACGATTCGCTTACCGACAATCGCCAAATCAGTCCCGTTTGATTCGGGAGAACAGTCATAGCCGGGTCTCGTATATACAAGGCAATTATCATTTGCTCTGTACGAAACGCCGTCGAAGCGGATTATCGTATCTTCTATCCCGAGATCAACAATCCTTGGCTGCCCATCTTGCTGCCACACCATTGCCGGTCTGCGATATAGTGGCGGTCTGATGATGGTGTTCGAATGGATCGCCAATCCAAACGGTTCACCCATCGCATCGAAATCGGTTGCCATGTCCGAAAGGAACATGAGAAAAAAATGGCTGTTAAGCACTATGTTACCGTTTATTGCATTCCAGTTTGAGAATTGTAGTGAATTGGAAACCGAAGTCGCTACGGCCTTGGCTCCCTGTTTCGCAAAAGGATTGTGACAAATGGATAAAAAGCCTTTCTCAGATAATTGCTGTATATGTTTGTTGAGTTCACGATAGTTGGAAGACAGTTTTCCTGAATCTAGTTGTAACGCTCCGCTTTCAATCAAATTATTAACGACCCGCTTTACTGAAGCCGTCCTGTCAAGGTACGTGATGCGATCCGAAGCCTCGGTAGGGATAGGGAATGTCAAACCAAACGGAACTGAGAATAACATGAGATCTGACACTGAAGGATCGGCGGGAAGCACAATTCTCGATGCTATTTCTCCAAAGGCTTCAAATGCCTGCCTTGTCAAACTTCCAGATGTAAATCGAAATTGCTTGGCGGAAATGTTACCTAACGGCACCACATGTACATCAGTGAAATCCCTCGTTGATTGGTGACACCTATATACCGTGGAAATACCCCGAGAAAACGAGTTTTTCGATGAAACAGTGATTTCCATACGCCGGACCTTTCTTATCATACAAATGAGTAACACAATCAGATAGGAGTCTATCATCGGTTGACAATATGGCTCAAGCCTTTCTATAGTCTTTTATAGGGAGCTCTTATGGCTACTACCATGAAATACTGCTGTGCGTTATCGATCGCGATACTCATGGTACTAACTGCCGGATGCGTGATAATTTCAAACCGACTCGATGCTCCCAAAGAATTTGAAGAGGTACCGTTGCTAATGACCGAAGACAATAGCGAAGTCACTGTTGCCGATACCCTCACGATAATGACCTGGAATATCGGTTATGCGGGAATGGGCAAAGAAGCTGATTTCTTTATGGATGGGGGAACCCAATATCGCCCGACATCGAAGGATCTGTTGTATAAGAATCTTGATGGGATTGCTTCTCATCTGGTACAAGCCGACGTGGATATCATGTTGCTTCAGGAAGTTGCCAAAACTTCATGGCTCACTCGTCAAACCAATATATTGGATGCTTTGCAACGATTGTTACCCGATTATCACTGGACATATAGCGATGACCTCAGGACTCGTTGGATTCCTTGGCCGTTGAGGATACGCATAGGTAATGCCACTGCCACTCGATTTCTTCCAAAAGGAGCAGAAACACGCGCGCTCCCGCTTGAAAAACACTTTACCTTGGGTATTTTCCGTAAGCAATATCGTATGCACATTATTAGGATTGAGCCTGACTGGGTCATAGTGAATGTCCATTTAAGTGCTTTTGACTCGGCTCAGGACAGCACACGCGAAGAACAGTTGAGATCGGTATTGGATTTTGCTCAGGCAGAATACGGTAAGGGGAACAAGGTAATTGTCGGTGGCGATTGGAATCTGAAGCTTATCGAAACCGATTTCCCTCATGCGACCGATGAAGAACATCTCTTTTGGATCAGGACGTTGCCCCTGTGGGCCCGACCGGAAGGATGGCAATGGGTTACCGATGATGCCGTCCCTTCAGTACGGACAGCCCACCAACCGTATGAAGTCGCTGAAAATTATACATTGGTCATCGATGGTTTTCTTGTGTCACCAAATATTGAACTGGTATCGGTGAGCACCGACAACTTACATTTCTCATTCAGCGACCACCATCCGGTAACGATGGTAGTCCGATCAAAAAGGAATTCAAATGAACCATGAGCAGACAAAATACATGCCCGATCGGAAATTCCTTTCGGGCATGTCTGATGAACTGTCTGATGCATTAAAGAGCAAGATTATATATTTTTTCCACATCGTCGGCATAGAGTTTCATGAAATTCCCAAGGTGGGTTCGTTCACCTACAAGTGAATTTTCAGCCATGAATCTCAACTTATCCTTTCCAATCTTAAGATCTGAAAGTCTGGTCGGCATACCGATTCTCTTGTAGAACGCTTCAAGGCGTTTGATACCTTCGAGTACGATACCTTCCTTGTCGCTCAATGGCAAGCTGACGTCCCATACCCTCACTGCCCATTGTACGAATCGATCGATATCGACTTTGTAGACATATTTCATCCAGGCGGGGAACATGATGGCCAAGCCCGCGCCGTGGGCGATGTCATACAATGCGCTGAGTTCATGTTCGATATCGTGGGTCGCCCAGTCTCCGATCCTCCCCCTGTCGAGGAGATTGTTATGGGCGATGGTACCGGTCCACATCAGTTCGGCACGATAGCGGTAATCATTGGGATGTTCCAAAGCCAACGGAGCATTGGTGATGATATTACGCATACATGCTTCGATAAGGCGATCAGACAGGTCATTGTGTTCGACAGTAGTAAAATACCGTTCCTGCAGGTGGGCCAAGATATCGGTAGCGCCGCAAGCTGTTTGATACGCAGGGAGAGTATAATTTGTTTCAGGATCCATCACAGCAAATTTCGGAACGATTGTTTCGCTGTTTACCGCCCGCTTCAATCCGTGTTCGGCATCGGTTACTACTGTTCCGGTTGAACTTTCTGAACCGGCTGCCGGGATGGTGAGCACCACGCCGATTGGCAACGCATCGCGAACCACCGGAGAGGCTTTCATATAAAAATCGTACCACACATCCTCTGATGGCGGCAATTTTGCACCGAAAGCAATGGCTTTCGCAGAATCGATCACACTTCCGCCACCGACTGCAAGCACCAGGTCGATGTGTTCTTTCTTGCAAATTTCGATGCCTTCACGGACAAGCGAAAGATGCGGATTCGGTACTACTCCGCCCAAATAGGTTATTTCGAGTCCAGCGGCTTTAAGAGAAGCGGTGACGGTATCGTACACGCCATTCTTCTTAATCGAGCCCCCACCGAAATGGAACAACACTTTTTTGCCCCATTTTGCAGCTTCTTTGCCTACTTCCGCCATCGTGCCCTTTCCGAAATTAATCCGTGTAGGGTTCCAATATGAAAAATTCAGCATTTCCGACCTCCATCCGTTTAATTATTTATTTGTAACTATTCAAATATAAGGAAAGAATCACGTAGGGGCAAGCCAATTGAAACGATCTAGTATCCCGCCCCACCCGACGAACCGCTTACCAAAGCAACCCCAGAACCGGTACCGATTCTGGTAGCGCCTGCTTCAAGCATCGCCAAAGCCGTCTTGAAATCTCTGATTCCGCCGCTGGCCTTAACCTGAACGCCTTTACCGACGGTACTCTTCATCAACAACACATCTTCTACGCTAGCTCCGCCACCGCCGAAACCGGTGCTCGTCTTCACGAAGTCAGCACCTGCCCGCTTAGAAATCTGGCATGCAAGCACTTTTTCTTCATCGGTAAGCATTGAAGT
>JAAYIV010000043.1 GCA_012523305.1 Spirochaetales bacterium | reverse complement strand
CCAACAGTGCCGGAACGAAAATCTCAGCGTCAAACTGATGGTCTATGCATGGTTTCATGCACATACCATAGGGTTCTTCTGGACTTTTATGCAAGGGTGGGGTCGATGAAGCGCGCGATGCGGCCCTGGAAGGAGCGGGCCAACTGGACCGCCACGATGAGCGTAAGGGCATCGTGCTAAGCAAACAGCGTATGTAAGACGTACTCCACGTATAGAAAACCCATGTCAATCGAATTGCTATAAGAAAAAACTCGATTAGAAAAACTTGAAAATTTTGGTTGACCAGAAGCTAGAAGTGGCTTAAGATATAAATATCTAAACGTTTAGATATTGTAATTATGGCAGTAACAATTAAAGATGTAGCCGAAAGGGCAAAAGTATCAACAGCCTCTGTTTCTTATATGATTAACAATGGTCCGAGAAATGTGTCTGAAAAAACAAGGGCAAAAATAGAAAAGGCAATACGTGAGACAGGATATTCTCCAAATGCCGTTGCTAGAAGTTTAAAGACCACGAGGACATACAATTTGGGTCTTCTCATCACCGACATCAAGGATCCCTTTTTCCTTGATTTGATCCTTGGAGTACAGGCAGAAGCTATCGCCCATAACTACAATGTGTTCCTCTGTTCTTCCCAGAATGATATAGAACTCGAACGCCATTATATCGAACAGCTGCGACAGCAGAACGTTGATGGACTTATCGTTGCTGGTAGCCACTTGGACCAGGAAACACTGCACACGATTGCAACGACGACTAAAACGATCATCCTGTCTCCGCACAAAATCCAGAATGCAGTCCAATTCTTTATAGATGACTATGAAGGAGGGAGGATGGTAGGCGAATATCTCCTCATGAAGGGGCACAGGAAAATTCGATATATCGAAGGTTCGTGGATGGCTTCGGATTCCCATCGATTGGATGGATTATGTTCAGTACTTGAAGATGCAAGTGTGAATACTTCCAATATTGTTGGAGCGATTGCGAACAACGTTTCCTATGAGGCGGGATTCTCTGCCACACTTGAGGCTTTGGGGAAATATCCAGACACAACTGCATTGTTCTGTTACAACGACACGATTGCTAGTGGTGCAATCAATGCGTGTAGAGAGTTGGGGTATCGTGTCCCGCAAGATATTTCAATAATTGGGTTTGATGACACAGAAGTGGCTAAAAGCATATTCCCTGCCCTGACCACAGTAAACACTAATTCTGGAGAAATAGGCACACAAATGACAAGGGTGTTGATATCAATTCTTAGCAACAAGATGTTAGGGCCCGAGTTGATAAAGTTACCGTTGAAGCTGATAGAAAGGGACAGTACCTCAATGGTAAATCGATCTGGATAGAAAGGTGCCAGCTTGCACTGTATGGATTGTGGTTAATTAATACAGGCAAGCTTGGCAACCGATGTGTGAGTTACTTATACCAATTCGGCTTCCTTCTTTCAAGGGCAGCCCCGTTCTTACAGGTAGTCACACATCTCATTGAAAATGTTTCAGATAATTCCTAAGGAGGAGTTTGGAAATGAGATTTAGGGCTGCTGTAGTACCCGAAAGGGGTAGGATTGAGATCAGGGAATTTGAGAAAGCTAACCTTGAAGACAACGATATTATAGTCAAGGTTCTTCTTGCGGGCGTCTGTGGAACAGATGTGCATCTTGTCTATGATGAGAGAGAGGAGCCTTGGCAAGAATTTAAAATAGGTCATGAATGGGTTGGTGAAATAGATGAGATGGGTCCTCTCGCACCGAAGGCGGACGCATACGGAAATCCTCTGAAGTACGGTGACAGGATAATTGCATATCCTTCAACATGGGCTGATGGAACCTGCTATATGTGTAGGATCCTCCTCCAGCCAAATCTCTGTCTGCGAACCGGAGTCGGGCGAATCATTCCCGATATGGGTTCAGCGTACGCAGAATACATATATATTCCCGGTGAATCCGTAATCTTTAGGATTCCTGACGATGTCAGCACTGAGGAAGCAATCTTCATCGAACCAATGGCAGGTGCGCTCAGAGCGTTTGAAAGAGCATATGCTCCTGGGGTCCCTGATAGGAATCAAGGGTTCGGACCGGGGAAAAGCGTCGTAATTGAAGGGACTGGCACGATTGGCACAATTATGACTGCCATTGCAAAGATGTCGGGAGCTTATCCGATTATCGCCATTGGCGGTCCCAGTAATAGACTCAATATGTGTACGGAATTTGGAGCAGACATGGTGCTCGACATTATGGATTCTACCCGCGAAGAAAGGATTCAGGCAGTTCGCGAAAAAACTCCACATAAACTCGGTGCCGATGTGGTGTTTGAATGTGCGGGTGTACCAGAAGCGTTCCTTGATGGGATTCGGATGGCACGGCAAGGAGGATCATTGGTTGAATTTGGTCATTATACAAGGCGCGGAACAATTCCAATTGATCCATTTGAAATATGCGAAAAAGACATCCAAATATTTGGTTCATGGGGCTACGGACCTCAGGAATTTGGAACGGCAATCAATATTCTCAAGGCAAGTCGTAGTAGAGGGATTGATTTTTCAAAGCTTGTGACCCACCGGTTTCAGCTTAAAGATGCGCAACAAGCTCTTGAAACTGCGTATCGACAGGAATGTACAAAGGCGGTCATACAGTGCTGAATAGAGGAGAAACATTCAGTTTGATGGAAATCCCAGAACGGTGGACCCGGCTTGGGAAAATTTTAGAACGCGGAAAACCAGGCGATTTTGATAGCTGCGTTACGGGTGATCCCTGTATTGTATGGAACCCTGAACGTCAATGCTACCATATGTTTTATTTTGCTCAAATGAAAATCGATGGGGTTGAACACAACAGGAATGGCCATGCGATTGCTGATAACCCCATAGCTGAAAATCTACGTAACTGGAAAAAGCTCGGTGAAATAGAGTTTACCAACTACGAAGACATGCTTGGTAAAAATACCCATAAACCGTGGATTCTTATGGATCCATACAAGCCGAATGTTGCAAAAAAATGGAAAGGATATTATTGGCTGTTTACGTCGACATTTGCTTCAGGACGGAAGTTTGTTCAGGCAGCTTATTGCAAGACGCTTGAAGGCCCCTGGACGATAGAACCTTCTCTCAACATACTGCCAGGCGATGAGCACGCCCCGGACGGGTTACATGTAGATGCGCCTACCGCATATTATTTCGAGGAGAGAGAGAAGATCCTCGTATTCTATATGGGATACCCATTGAAGCCTCAGGGTGATACGGAATGGACCCCATATGGAAGCAGGTCACTAACCGTAGAAATCGATGCAGTGTCTGGAAAAATAAGAAAGACAGGGACAGCGCTTTATCCATCTGGGAACCGTGGGTCCTGGACTTCGGGATATATCGGCGGTCTGCAAATCATCAAAGCTCAAAGAGGTGGGTGGTATGCGTTGATCAACGCAAGCCCTACGCCACCCCTAAGCCTTGAAGATGAATGTGACATGCGAGAACCAGCGCCGAGTCTGGGTGGCTTTGCCTTTACAGAAGCAGAATACCCCAACAACGGCTGGGAAGCAGCACAGGAGCCTTTGGAACATGAGATAGATATACCAGAGAACGCTAGGAAAGAAGGAGAGGGAGTAAACATGTGGAGGCACCATCTATTCGTACTCCCTTCTGATGACTTGGTATGTATATACAATACTGGGGATTATGGTAGCGAGCAGATGTTCGCCAAATTTTGTGAATACAGCAAAAGCTGTGAAGAAATAAAGAAAGGAGAAACACCATGACAAAGAAGATTACTCTTGTTTTATTGGTCGCATTCGTATGTTTTGGAACGCTGTTTGCAGCAGCTACTCCAGAGAAAGAAGGGAATCCAAGCATTGAAATGCTCATGTGGGGAGGGGCTGACAGACTTAATTATTTGAAGACGATTTATGAGAAAACAACAAGTCTTTCAAGTAATGAAATGGCAAACATCACGTTCACTTCGGGTGGCACCGGTGCTACTGATTCATACCAACTGTTTCGGTTGAAACTTGCCTCAAATGATGCGCCTGGAATTGTTTTCTTCGGTGGAGAAACAGCAGCCACAGAATTCATCATGAATGGTGATATTTTGAATATTACCAGTGAAGTTAAGGATCAGATGAACGACATCCTTCCTTCGGCAGTGGATTTGGCGAGTTATAAGGGCGAGGTGTATGGCCTGCCGACTCAAGTTAAATCCAAGGTATGGTATTATCGGGAAGACCTCTTCAGAGAAGCTGGAATTAACGTTGGAGAGATTAAGACGTTCGATGATTTCTATTCAGCCGGAATGAAATTTAAAGAACATTTCCCTGAAAAGTACTTTATTAATCTTGGTCCTACCCCCAACGTTGATGTTGTCATAGGCTGGCTTGGAAGTTACGATAATCTTACGATAGCTGATGAAGCGGGGAATTTCCGTATTACTACGGATCCAAGATTTAGGGATATGTACGAAAAATTGTATAAGCTAGCGACCGCCCCATTCTCTCTCTATGTATCCGACTGGGATTCAGACTGGCAACCAAACATTGAGAATGGAACAATTGCTAGTCTACTCAGTTGGTCGTGGATGACTGAATTCTTGCCCTCGTATGCTCCGAATCAGAGTGGCCTTTGGGCTATTACTGCTTGGCCAGAGGAATTCGGATATGGCGGATGTGCAGAGCTCATCAGTATTCCCACAGCGACTTCCAACAAAGCTGCCTCGGTTGAAGTGCTCAAGACTCTTTATCTTGACTCTGACGGAGCAGTCCTGCGGTTCAAAGAGAACGGACTATTGCCGGTTACTTATTCAGGTGTAGAAAAAGTTAATGCAGCTGTTGCAGACATCGCAGCCACTGCCTCTTCGACCTCACCGTTAGGATATTTTGGCACTGGCATGGTTGATGACATCTTTGCAACTATGAAATATGCAACGAAGTATAATTCAGATCCCTCATTCAATGCTGAGGAGGCAATAATTGAGAACCATCTTAATCTGATGATTACCGGTATTGAGACAATCGACCAAGCTATTGCTAACACACAAAAGGATTTAATTATGCAAGTTGGCAATCCATACGATATTTAAGGTCACATGATGAGCGGCCAAGGCACGCGCTTGCCTTGGCCGACTATTACGAGGTTAGGTGGAGCAAGAATGAAGGTTACTAACATTAGAGAAAAGATAATTCCCTATCTCTTTCTAAGTCCGTTCTTAGTCTTTTTCCTGGTTTTCTTTATTTATCCCGCGTTGAATTCATTCTATATCTCCTTAACATCATACAAGGGATACGGTCAAGCGAAATGGGTGGGTTGGAAGAATTACCACGCTATTCTTCATTACGATGTTTTCTGGACTGGAATTAGAAATGTTTTGACTTATTGGGTACTACATGCTGGTGTGATGATGATCATCTCCTTCACAATGGCATTCATAGTCTCTTCGCCGAAATACCAGAAACTATCAAGATTAAAGGTGATTCTCTTTCTTCCTAGAGTAATAGCCCCTACCGTCGCTGCCCTGATATTTCGTGCCGTTTTCAGTTCGAATGGTCTTTTTAACACTGTATTTGGTGTAACTATACCGTGGTTTCAAAATGACACACTTACGAAGATTGTAGTTGCAATCATTCTTGTTTGGAGAGATTTTGGCTATTGGTTCGTTGTTTTTGTGGCGGGAATGACTTCAGTGAATCCTGAGATCATTGATGCAAGCATTGTAGATGGTGCTACCACAATGCAGAGAATTTTCCGCATCATCATTCCTTTGATGAAGAACATTCTTAAATTCGCATTAATCATCGATGGCATTTCCTCTTTAAGGTTGTTCTCAATCCCAAACATTATTGTAGGACAACCAGGTGCTTTGTCGCCGACTTCGATCGGGCCAGTCATGAATCTTCTCGTTCAGAACATCCAACAGGGAAGTTTTGGCCGTGCATCTGCGGTTGGCTGGCTTCTGTTTATCATGATTAGCATTCTTACTGTCATCCAAATGACGGCTGTGCGTGACACAGAGGACTTGTGAATACCATGGAAAGAAATTTGCTAAAAAACAAAATTGAATATGGTATTGGAATGATTTGCTTTATACTGGTGTGCATCCTTGTACTTGCACCAATGCTGTTGATGGTAGTCAATTCATTCAAGTCCAACAGTGAGATGCTGCGTAACGACTCTGGTCTGCCTGAGGTATGGACACTGGAAAGCTACAAATCTCTGTTTACTACGTACAGTTCTCTTGTTAAGCATTTTTATAACTCGATAATCATCAGTATCATAAGCACCATCTGTGGGACTTTTATATGTACCTTGGCGGCCTACGCTTTTGCGAAATATAAGTTCAGAGGACGTGAATCCATATTCTATGTTCTTTTGGCAACGTTAATGATTCCCAGTGAAGTAATTATACCAGGCCAATATCTATTTTTTGCAAAACTGAAACTTATCAACACACTGGCGGTACAGATTTTACCAACCATTCCTGCTGTTGTGGGCGTGTATATGATACGGCAATATATGCTAGGTATTCCGACATCTCTTATAGAATCAGCCAAAATTGATGGTGCAGGCCATATGAGAACGTTTGTGACTATTATCATACCATCTGCAAAACCGATTATTAGTTCCTACATGATATTGCATTTCCTAGATGTTTGGCAGAACTATACTTGGCCTTTGCTTGTTGCGACCAAGCAGAACATTATGCCAATAATGGTGTCACTGCCAACGTTAGTCGATTCTGTTATTGGTTTTGTGCCGGTGTGGGGAACGATAATGGCAGGGAGTGTTCTCTGTAGCATCCCTTTGATAATCGTCTTCCTTCTTAACCAGAAAGCTGTCATGGAAAGTGTGATCCTTGGTTCAATCAAGGGATAACGGCTGGAGGAGCATTTTGACTTAGGCACAGTAGCTGCCAAGAAATTCAAATAGTATGTGCACCGATACCCGCCACGTCTTATGAACGTTGGTGGGGTTCTTCGATGAAGCGTGCGATGCGGCCCTGGAAGGAGCGGGCCAACTGGACCGCCACGATGAGCTTGACGGTGTCCCCGATGAGGAAGGGGAGGAGCGCGATCTGGATCGCCGCCCTCCAGGAGAGGGAGCCTCTTGCCTTGAGCCAGGAGATTCCACAGCCGTAGATGACGAGCATGGCCGCCAAGCCGGTGATGGCACAGAGGAGGAGATAGCGTGTGCCCTTCTCCTCCTTCTCTCGGT
>JAAYIV010000042.1 GCA_012523305.1 Spirochaetales bacterium | reverse complement strand
ATTCGTACTACATCGGGATGCGAAAGTGCTTTTGAAAGATCGATCGAATCAACTCGCGCACGTGGATACGCACTTCTCAATGCCTTTGCATATATCATGTGCGGTATCTCAAGATCATCAACATAAAGACCTTTCCCCAATGCTTTTTCAATAGCATCGACCCGGACAAATCTCGATGAAAGGGTAGCCTCGGTCCTTGATGGTACAATGGGTTTGTTATCTCTGAAATAAACAGATGCCATCATGATTGCTTTCTCAATCTTTACATAGCCGGTACAGCGACAAATATTATGTTTGATCGCTTTGCGTATCTGATCGGGAGACGGATTGTTGTTCATGTCGAGCAACGCTTTGGCAGACATGATCATTCCTGGAGTGCAATACCCGCATTGGACAGCTCCGGCGACTGCGAAGCAATGCGAATATACTTGTTGTTCTCGTTCTGTGAGTCCTTCGATCGTGATGATGGAAGCGCCTTTTAATGAACTGGTCCTTTTAGTGCAAGCTTTGACAGCCTTACCGTTGATGATAACCGTACACGTACCGCAAGCTCCTTCGCTACATCCGTCCTTTGTTCCTTTGAGATGTAGCTCATCCCGTAAAAATCTCAGTAGCTTGCAATCCTTATCTGTCTCAACCACGCGGTTGTTAACCTTGAACGAGTACACAAGAGGCCTCCTCATCAGCACAAACTCCACACAATCCATAGATAATAGGTCATTCTAAAACCAAAATCAGGATTTAAATACTGTAAATGATTAGCCGCTTAGTATTTGTATCTTGCATATCGCAGAATTCTCGTTGGAGATCCTGTACATACGAGCCCGACACAACTGACTGTGATACTATCATCAGTCTCAATTTTTTACTGCTCTGCCAGATTTGTCAACCTCATTATCTGACTAGCTGTTGCATTTTGATGCAATAAAGGAGACAATCGATTTCAGGAAGGTACAAATTGATAGCCCGTTTCAAGACGACAACTTGTGATATTTTGTCGTTTAGACTAGCGTCCCATCATTTGGCCATGCGAGTTCACACAAGCAAGCTCGTACAAGTATGCTCTGCAACCGGATTCAAAAACCCTACACCGATGGCAATTCTTCCAGCTCTGAACGCACGTGTCGAAGGTTGTACCGTCAACAGGGTGGGCCAGGCATTGCTTCGTGAAAAATCTCTCATGCAACAGTTAAGCCTTCGTCAAATAATACGAATCATTCCCAGACATGATGTCGCTGTGTTCACTAGGGCTCTGATTCCCTATGATGAGGAAGAATTGCTCTATCATATCAGACAAGCGATGAACATGATTGTCGCGCTCGACGTGGAAGCGTTCACCTTACTGAAGATGATGGAAACTACCATCACTTTGGTCCTTTCGGGAAAAGAGCTGACAAAAGAAGAATTAGTCCGTGCTCTGGCGCTTGCGATGCAAGATCTTTTGACTAATGCACAAAAAGAAATATGGAGATGGCCGTCTGAGTTGGTCGGAAGAGAAACGTTAGGCGAATCGCTACTCCGTCTGTTGCTTCCAGTCTTTTCATTAAAAGGATTTCTTTGCGTAATGCCATTGAAAGGAAATGCCCAGAATCGAACGATCCGCTTGACCCATGAGTTCTTTGGGAAATTATTCCCTGGTTTTGATGATGTATCGGATGCGAACGCCTCTGAAGAACTCGTGAAACGATACCTGCACTGTTATGGTCCTGCGACTGAGGAAAGTTTCGCGCGTTGGGCCGGAGTGTCTGATCGACAAGCTCAGCGTATGTGGGAACCTCTGCTCGAAACATTGGCCGAAGTCCAATGGAATGACTTTAGCGGGTGGATGCTTCAAGAAGATGTCGAACAATTGGGACATTCTTTTGTAACTGATAACCTGCATTTGCTCGGACCGCATGATCCTTGGCTTCAGCATGACAATAGGAATCTATTGTTGGATGGGAAACAGTTGTTCCGTTATTTTTTCAAATCGACAGGCCCTCCTCCGGGGATGGTATTGTTCGATGGTAAATGTGTAGCCGGATGGCATCAAAGAAGACAGGGTAATAAATTGTATGTGACAATTGAAGATATAGGGCTTCCGCTCGGACGAGTGGCTATCTCAGAAATAGAACATGAAATATGGCGTTTGGCGACTGCGATGCACCTTCGTTCCGGAGGCTTCAGCCTTAAACATGTATAAGCACATTCCTGATATGTTTTTCCCGATTCACACTACTGTTTTAAAGAATTTGTTCCACTTTGTTTCTTCAAGTAATTGATAATTTAGTATTGACATATGCCTTGTTAGGACCTAACATACGAACAACCATACATAATGATACAAATGGTATTGTAATGGTTGATAATCGCGAGGTCACACTGTCTGGTAAGCCAGATTGAACAACACCGGGGAGGAACATGAACAAGTATACGCCAGCAGACAAAAAGACGATGTATTTCATTGGAGTAACTACGAAAAAATCTTCAATCATGAAGGTGTTTCCGCGGTGGATGGATTATTTTGGAATTGATGCCCAGATTAAAGGTATCGATTTTATTCCCCATGATGAAGCTGAAAAATATCGTGAAGCGGTATCCTTCATCAAACATGATCCGCTTTCATTAGGAGCATTGGTCACGACACATAAGATCGATTGCTACAGGGCTTGCCGCGATTTGTTCGAGGGCTCTGGCGAATATGCCCAATTATTGGGAGAAGCAAGTTCTATCAGCAAACGGGGAACTGAGCTCTGGGCACATGCGAAAGATCCGATAACCAGCGGGCTGGCTCTCGAAGCGTTCATGCCCAACGGGTATTGGACGAATACCGATGCCAACATGTTGCTTCTTGGAGCTGGTGGCAGTTCATTAGCCTTGACGCTCTATCTGGTCAACAAGGCGAAACACAGCGATGATGTGCCGAAAAAGATTGTTGTCACCAATAGAAGCGAAGGAAGGCTGAAAGAGATGCAACATATCCACAGCATGCTCAAACTTCCGTTCACCATCGAATATCACCATTGTCCTACGCCCTCTGATAATGATGTTTTGGTAAATTCATTGCCTGAAGGATCATTGGTTATCAATGCTACAGGATTGGGAAAGGATGGACCGGGATCCCCGGTTACTGATGCTGCGATATTTCCGAAAAACGGTTATGCATGGGAGTTTAACTACCGTGGAGAGTTAGTCTTCATGGATCAAGCCAGAGCTCAGCAAAAGGCAAGAAACCTTACAATTGAGGATGGGTGGGTGTATTTCATCCATGGCTGGACCCGTGTCATAGCTGAAGTGTTCCATATTGATATTCCGACCGAAGGCCCGGAATTCGATACCATTAGTCAGATAGCAAAAGAAACTAGATAAAGCATCAACAAGGAGAGTACCATATGAGATCCAAAGTAGTGTCATTCGATCTAAACACAGGAAAAGCACCGATTGCCGACGCATCACCGCTCAAACGGCCGTTATCGGGATTGAAGGAAATATTCTATGATCAGGAAGCTGTAAAAAGCATATTGGCTAAGCAAGACCCCATGGTATATGAATTCTATGATCTTCATATGCCTGAACGTGAGGGAGACCTCGCTTTTGGTACAAGCATGGTGTATCCGGGTAAGGTCGGTGATGAATATTATATGACAAAAGGGCATTTCCACACCCTCATCGATACAGCTGAGGTGTACTATTGTCTAAAAGGATACGGGATGATGATGATGGAAAGTCCCGAGGGAGAGATTGAGTACCAGGAGATGCGTCCGGGCCAAGCCGTCTATGTTCCGGGACGTTATGCTCACCGAAGCATAAATCTTTCTGATACTGAAACACTTATCACCTTCTTTGTATTCCGCGCCGACGCCGGTCATAATTACGGGACTATTGAGGAAAAAGGCTTCCGCAAACTGGTCGTCGCCAGTAATAATGGATATGCATTGATTGATAATCCGCATTGGGTAGGATAATAACCGAAGGATACAGTATGAAAACGTCAAAGGGATGTATCTTGATTACACCCCGTTCATTGTCTAAGGAAGGTCATCCCGCACTGCTCGCCCTTGAAGAGGCTGGATTTACGATCCGGATTCCTTGGCCGGGGAAACAACCGGATGAACAGCAGTTGCTTGAAGAATTGCCATCTTGCGTTGGATATTTGGCAGGAGTCGAACCGATTTCCGAGAAAGTGCTCGTTGCAGCAAAAAATCTGAAGATAATAAGTAGAAATGGAGTTGGTATCGATAATATCGATTTGAAAGCTGCCCAGCGTTTGAATATCGCGGTCATTGGGACTCCGGGTGCAAATTCACAAAGCGTCGCAGAACTCGCATTGACATTGATGCTAGACACACTTCGCTCGGTTTCTTGGAGCAACAAAACACTTAAGCAAGGATCATGGTCGAGGAAGATAGGTAGTGAAATCCAGGGCAAGGTATTGGGAATTGTCGGTTGTGGTAACATCGGACAACGATTGGCAAGGATGGCTATCGGTATCGGGATGAATGTTATCGGTTACGATATCTATCAGAATGAAGATCTAAGGCAGACTTCCGGATTCACTTATGTTCAGCTTGACTATCTGTTATCCAATTCGGATGTGATTTCTCTTCATTGCCCTCCGGGTGAAAAACCTCTGCTTGATAAAGATGTACTGGATACAGTTCGTAAGGGCGTAGCCATTATTAACACGGCTAGAGCTGCCTTGATTGACCGCGCTTCGATGGTCAAGGCACTTGACGCTGGATTGGTGGGTTCGTATGCAACGGATGTATTTGAAAAAGAACCTGTCGAGCTTGACGAACTCTATTCACATGAGAAAGTGATTCTCACTCCCCATATCGGTGGATTTACCAAAGAAAGTGTCGAACGTTCTACTGTTGCCGCTGTCAACAATATTGTAAGATACTTTGAAGAGAACAACTGAAAACCCGAAAGGAGATAGTGCGATGGAAAAGAGTCTTGTACAGGTAATTGAAGAGACAAAATTAGTTCCTGTCATTAAATTGATGAAAGTTGAAGATGCCCTGCCGCTTGTGGATGCCCTGCTGTTGGGAGGGCTGCCGGTCGCTGAGATTACATTTAGGACAAGTGCGGCTCCGGCATCGATTGAAACCGTGAGGAAAAACCGTCCCGATGTGTTAGTGGGAGCGGGCACAGTATTGAGTATCGAACAAGCTCAAAAGGCAATCGACTCAGGAGCCTCTTTCGTCGTCTCTCCCGGATTTAATCCGAAGGTCGTAGATTATTGCATCGATAAGAAGATCCCGGTGTTTCCTGGAGTGACATCTCCTACTGAAGTAGAGATGGGAAGGGATCGAGGCTTGAAAGTATTGAAATTCTTCCCTGCTGAAGCTGCCGGTGGAGTAGAGATGCTCAAGGCGTTGAGTGCAGTATATGACAATAGGTTCATGCCGACCGGAGGTATTTCCGAAAAGAATCTTGCTACCTATCTTGCGCTGAAGAATGTGTTGGCCTGTGGTGGTTCGTGGATGGTAAAACCAGAACTCATAGAAGCTGGAAAATTTAACGAGATTACCGAAATAACCAGAAAGGCTGTCGCCTTGGTCAAAAGCCTATAAACATGAGACAACTGACTTGTTCCATTCGAGACGAACAGACCGCGAGATGGATTGAAAGTTTTCCTTCGTCGCAATCGGTTGAGATCATGTGGATGGGACAAGCAGGGTTCCTCATCAAATCAGGATCAATGTTTATCGGGATAGATCTCTATCTGTCAGATACCCTCGCTGAGAAATATCAAGGAACTCTATTTCCACATACCAGGATGATGGACCCTCCGTGCGGTCCCTCTCAGTTGAAACACCTTGATGTATTATTGAGTACCCATGGCCATACAGATCACATGGATATGGGTACGCTTCAACCGATCTACGCCGAGCCTTCTCATAACATGCCATTATTCATCTGTCCTAGGGCAGAAGTGGTAAAAGCTCATCAACGTCATGTTCCACTCGAGAAAATTGTTGGAATCAACAACAAAGAGACATATGCAATCACAAAATCTTCCGATTCCAAAGTCATTATTACTGCAATTCCTGCGGCACACGAAGAACTAAAGACGGATGCTTGGGGCAATTACCTTTATCTGGGATATGTCATTGAAATTGGAAACGTGCGTATCTTCCACAGCGGTGATGGAATTCCGTATGTCGACTTGGTCGGATTGTTGAAAACACTGGAAGTCGATATTGCCCTTTTACCCGTGAATGGTCGTGATGCGTATCGTTCTTCCCATGGAGTTCCAGGAAATTTTACCATAGATGAAGCTATACGGATCAGTACCGAAGCATCCATTCCGATGTTGATCGTCCATCATGTTGGGTTATTTGATTTCAACACCGTTGCGGTTGAAGAACTCGAATATGCAATCAAACATTCAGACAATCAAAAATTGAAAATCTGCATACCGACTATCGATACGGTCTATTCGATATCGTTTGTTTCCGCCTGAACGGTTCATACTCTCACGGTCCATACTCTCACACGTATTGATTCTAGAAAAATCTTGTGGGTCACCAATGGTGATGGTATACTGGAAAAGGATATTTTATTTAAT
>JAAYIV010000187.1 GCA_012523305.1 Spirochaetales bacterium | reverse complement strand
TCGATCAAGATTGAATTGAGATTGTTCATGGCTACTCCTTCACCAGCATCTTTCTGTGCCAGTAATAGAAGTATCCATGTGTATCAGGATTTGCTTCAGGCGGACCGACTTCGGCCTGATCGGGCCACCATATCAGATTTGACCGGAAACATAGCCCGATCATCTATTTGCCTTCTCTATGACAGAGCCAACGAATTTACGTTTACTCTTTCTCGAAATCCATCTGGGCCGAAAGACTGTGAAGCTGACGTTCCATTTGTGTGCTCACACGACAGTACAAGGCAACACATATGCGCTTGAAATGTCGCTTGGCTGGTATGACATGTATGATGGGTTTTCTCGTCTTGTCAGGCATGGTCTGTTCTGTATATCATGGATCGTGTGAAATGAACAGAAACAGAATTCTTTCGATATATAGCGCAGCGAAAGGTTGAGCATCGCTACCTGAAGATATAGGATATGATTCAGAGGAAACTAGCTATGAGTTGCACCATGATAATTTCATCATCAGTTCTGGTTGTGACCTGCCCACAGAAACTCCATTGAAGAACATAAGATCATTCGCGAAAGTCGCAGGAACCATTAGTTGAAGGGTACGAAGAGAACTACATGTTTTCGGTAGACTGGCATCAGAATTTTGCTCAGATTGATACCAGATTGGAGAAGTGAATATGAAACCTTTGTATGGTAATTGGATATCAAACCGGATGCTCAAAACGCTAATGTTTTTGATAATACTCACCGGCGGGATTGAAACAATACTTCTCATATCCCAATCCAGGTGGACGATGCTTAATCTCATTCTTGCTCTGGTATTGATAGTTTTCCTTGTCTGCCTCATCTATTTTTACCGTGCCCGATGGTGGTTTGATGTCAACGGAGGTAATATCCAGAACAAGATTCTAGATCTCCTCATTTCGCATATCGAATGGGACGGCAACGGCGTGGCCCTTGATATTGGTTGCGGAAGTGGAGCGTTGACCATCGAAATAGCCAAAAGATACCCCGCAGCAAACATCATCGGGATTGATAACTGGGGCAAGAAGTGGGATTACACCAAGAGGCAATGTGAGGCTAATGCACAAGCCGAAGGAGTGATCGGGAGAACGACATTCCAACAAGCCAGTGCTTCGAAACTTCCTTTCCCCGACGAGACCTTCGATTTGGTGGTCAGCAATCTGACCTTCCACGAGGTCATTGACAGCAAGTGTAAGCTGGATGTCGTTAAGGAGGCGCTGCGTGTAGTCAAGCGGGGGGGCAAGTTTGTATTTCAAGATCTTTTTCTCATCAAACAATATTATGGCACTCCCTGTCAACTGAAAGAGGCCGTGGTTGCGATGGGTATCAATACAGTAGAATTTGTGAATACATGTGCATCTCCATGGATACCCAAGGCATTACGATTGCCGTTCATGGTAGGCACGTTAGGATTAATTCATGGTGAAAAATAGTCAATGTATGCTGATCTGAAAACTTCATTCGGATTGTTTTGATTCTTTTCTTTTCAGAAGACTCGTCAACCATTGTGCTCCCATAATCAAATCCCTCGTGCTATTCGTTGGATTGAATATCACTGATCGATCTGACTAAATATACACGTAATCCCATTTATTGAGTATTTTATCACTTGAGAGCCACCAGTTTAAGTCTTCAGAGCCACGTGGCACATAGTATTTTAAAGTGGTTGAGCCACCTTGGATTCATACTGTATATGGAAGGTCTTGACCCCCCATTAGTTT
>JAAYIV010000041.1 GCA_012523305.1 Spirochaetales bacterium | reverse complement strand
TCGGTGATCACCGATCAGGATCCGGAGGATCTGTTCGGGCCGGACGGGGAGTGAAGAATCAAACAAAAAGCGGGCACAAGCAACCGTAGGAAGGAGCCCGATTTTATGTCGGAACTATTTAGGAATATTGATTGTATTGAATTTTATGTTTCTGATTTGGATGAAGGAATCAAGTACTACTGTGACAGTTTCGGGCTCAAACTGCTGTGGAGAGCCGAAACATCGGTCGGTTTAGGTATGGAAAATGAAATCGCCGAAGTCGTTTTGCAAACGGATCGGAAGAAAATGAATGTTGATTTCAAAGTGGAGTCAGTCGTTGATTCGCTGGAAATAATTACTGCTTCAGGCGGAAAGATTATCCGCGGCCCGTTTGATATTCCCATTGGGAAGTGCGCTGTTATACAAGATAAATGGGAAAACGAGTATATTATTTTAGATATGACCAAGGGGAAATATGTCACAGACGCAGATGGGAATGTTATAGGGGTGAGTAAAGACGAATGACTTCACACACAGGCAGTCTGTTCGTCCAAGCAAAAACGCAGGCTCAAAACAAAGTAAAAGGCACATCTTCAAGTAGCCTTGCCGCGGGTGCTTATGCATTTATCCACGACTTCCCTCCTTATTGCGTGAGGACGGTATAGCACGCTCACTTATCTTTCGAAAAAAAGTGCTTCTGCTCACACCAAGCGCTGTGCAGGCTTCCTGCGCGGTTATCTTTCCGCTTCTGTATTTTGATACGACTTCAATAAGCTTCGTATCATCAATTTGAACAGGGGTCCGGCCGCGGTACTTGCCTTGAGCCGCAGATTCCCTGATGCCGAGTACCCGCTTCTTTTCGATGTAACTCTTTTCTTTTCGATAGAGGCTCATCAGAAGGGAGTAATATTCTCTTCTGTTGCTGTCATTAATCGAAAAATCTTCTGCCGAAACATCGTCGCCGGCGCAGATAATCCGGAGGAGCTGCTGTATCGTTGCCGCCGACCTTGGCTGTGCCTGTTCGATACGTGTATAGTTTACGCACTGCTTCGCTTCATCGGGATTCCATCTTACTACGTAGAGGTTATCTCCACTGTATCTTGTATTTGTTCGGATCAGCCATTCCAACCGGTTCAGATAATCCATCTTTGCGTCCGCAAGTAATTCCCATAGATCTTCGCGGTTCTCGGCGGGCGTTCTTTCGCTGATAAAAACCGGAGTCATGTTTTCCCGAACATAACGGGGCTTCCTGAGGTCCATGTCCAATCCGGGAATCCCCTGAAACAATTCACCGGTCAGCAAATCGATAACACTATAGTTCGGCGTGAAGACGTAGGAGAAGCTCTCGTCTTCACGCAGAATAAATTCTATCGCAGAGATTCGGTAGGTGAATCCCAAAGGGTCATCCAGGCAAATCATTCCTGTCGTTACGATCTGATTCATATGCAGTCCTTTTCCAACAAGTCGTATGTCGATTTGATGATCAGCGCATAGCGGGCCTCAAGCATGTGCTTGTAAAAACGTTTGTGGATCTCGCTGATAAATGGCGTCTCATCTACCAGTGCAAATATTCGCTTCATATCGAGCCTCTGATAGACCGAAGCAAGTGCTGTGTTGCATTCCCGAAAAGCACAGCTATGAATCACTTCATAATATGAGCTCTTCTTACCATCCAGCATGATTTGTGAGGTCGGAAAAGTAAATACCCTCTTCTGTGTTTCTTCAACAGAGATCATGACAGATTTCATCTCTTCTTCGCTCGTCATGCTTGGGAACAGGCAGGATCCATTATCAAACACAGGAGCAAGTGAATAGGTGTTTTTTATCTTAATAAAACCCCAGTTGCTACCGTGCCGGTCAAAGTTGCCAAGCAGAGCATCCACAATATAGATCTCCCAGAAGGAACGTATCGTTTCTTGCACCTGCGTCAGTTTGGAATTATACTCAAGCATCTTCATGATGTCTTCATACGAGTACTGATATCTTTCCTTATCCTGATCCAGCGTACTCTCCCCAACATCGTTGAACGGCACAAATTGTACTCCGGGCTCAATAAAGTCCTTACATGCCACGACCTGCTCCCCGTGATAGAGGCCTAAATACGTCTCTTGCGTCGAAAAGCCCAACAAAGCAAACACATGAGAACCAATATATTCTGAAATGTGATTGTATCGCAGACCAAAGGCAGTCTTCTTCCGGAACTTCAGCATATACGGAGATCCGTTGATCAGGATACCGACCTTCTTCTCTGATCCGCTATAGTAACGATTACTTAATGGATACATCGAAAAATCCATGCCTTCACCCCCTGATTATGATCATATCAGAAAAAAGGACAGTGTCAATAGAATATAAATTTATTTATGAGACTGTCGAGAGAGCGCAAGTTAAAACGGATGGCAGTCTCGCAATAATAACTTAATTCTAATGAGACTCTCTGATTGATAATACCGTCGAATGTTAGAGGATCGATCTCTCGTTCTTCATGCCCGCCTCTTCGTCATTATTTGCCCTTTATC
>JAAYIV010000186.1 GCA_012523305.1 Spirochaetales bacterium | reverse complement strand
TGATCAATGGCTTGAAGATTGAAAAAATGGGTTCTCTTGCCCATTTCATCCAAGACCGGAGGATTCCGATGGAGATGTGCCTTACAAGTAATGTGGGCACCGGTGCCGCTGCAGATTATGCCAGTCATCCGTTCATCGTGTTCTTTCGAAACAACTTCAGGGTGTTCCTCTGTGCCGACAATCGATTGATGAGTGAGACCAATATGACACGCGAGATGGAAATCGCCACCGAACAATATGGCCTGACCATCCGCGATCTGGAAAAGATCACTGTTAATGCGATGAAATCCGCATTTCTCCATCACACCGAAAAGATTCGTATCATTTTCGATGTAATCAAACGAGGTTATGCCGATATAAGAAAAGAATTCGGTTTGACCGATTAATATCGCCGGGCTCGCCGCCATTCTTCGATCGGATTAATTTTCAACCTCACTAAGAAATAAAGGAATGCAAAACCAAATCCGGCCAAGTGAGTCAGATGTGCTACCCCGCCCGAAACTCCGAAGACTTGGTTGAACAATTCGATTGCCGTGTATACCAATACCAGTACGGGAGCTCTCATCGGAATAAACCAAAAGACCAAAATCCTTGCATGTGGATACAATACCGCATAGGCAAACAACACCGCGTAGACGGCTCCGCTAGCACCGATTAGATACACGTTCGTATTTGTCAGATAGTAAGAGACGTACGAGAAAATTCCCGAAAGGGTTCCTGTCAAAAGATAGAAGAGTAAAAACTCTTTGCTTCCCACCCTTCGTTCAACCATCGTTCCGAACATGAACAAGCCAAGCATGTTGAAGAGGATATGATTCAAACTGGCATAGGAGTGGGTGAACATATAGGTGATAAATTGCCAATACCAGTGGTTGTGGTAGATTCTAGCAGGAACCAACGCCAAATATTCATATGATGAGGGAAAAAGTCTTGTTAGCAGATACACTATTACATTCACCACGATCAACGAAAGAGTCACATTGGTAAACGAATAACGGAATTTGCGGTTCAGTATGTTATTGCCCATGTATGAAAGTTACTTGTCTACATGGCAAACGTCAATGGCAAAAGAATGTGTAATTGTTGCACAAAAATGCACTTCTGTAACAAAATTTCACACTTATATTTGACAAAAACATACTTATCTTCACCATCGTTCCCTCACTTATCCTACCAAAACAATCGAAATTCATACCCTATTTAATGGTTAATGTAATCTTCAAAGATTTTCACATTACTTGGCACACATATTGCATCACAATTTGTACAGAGCAACAGTTTTTTCATACCTCCTTTAGTGTGATTTCCTATGGTGGCCAGCGGTACTTCTCTCCCCACCCCAACAACCCTCCCGCTGGCCACCTCCTTTTTTATTATATTTGGTGTTGTTCGTGACCAGACAGAACAGGATGCCTCACCCTCTGGGCAGTGTCAAAATTTTGAGGATTTCATCAGGGGATAAGGGCCGGTAGAAATAAAACCCTTGGATATAGTCGCACTCTTGTTCTCTTAGGAATTGGTATTGTTCCTCTGTTTCCACTCCTTCGGCCAGAACTTTCACCCCCAGGTTTTTCCCTAACTGGATAAGGCTTTTGGTTAACGCCTTATCCTTTTCTGAATTGTTTGAAATCCCACGGATAAACTCGATATCGATTTTAAGAAGATCTATCGGGAAATTTTTTAACCGAATCGAAGATGAATACCCCGTACCGAAATCATCGATTGCAATCGAAACTCCAAGATCCTTGATTTCTCTCAGACGTCGATGGATAATCGGCTCGTCCTGGAATGCATCTCCCTCGGTAATCTCAATCTTAAGATTCTTTGCTTCAGTATGCGTGTCATCAAGAATGTTCTTGATCTTCTTTGTAATCGCCGGATCTTTTAATTGCAGTAACGAGAGATTCACCGACATGAAGACATCCTGTGAATGAAGCTGCTTGAACAGCTTTAACTGCTGGCAGGCACTCTTGAGCACCCAAAGCCCTATTGGTCGTATCAATCCAGTTTTCTCAGCCAATGGTATGAATTCTTCAGGATTGATGAGACCGAAGTCTTCATTGTTCCAACGCAACAACGCTTCATAACCGTAGATTTCTTTGGTTTCGACCACTACCTGTGGTTGGTACAATAGATATAGCTCCCGCTTGTCCAGCGCTCGATACAGGGCATTGGTCAACTTTGATTCTTTGGTTATTTTTTCTTTCATCATGGGAGAGCAGTAGACAACTTGATTTTTCCCCAGCCTTTTTGCTGCGTACATGGCCATGTCTGCGTTCTTGACCAGTGTTTCGGCACCATCGCCATCCTCGGGATAAATCGCTACCCCAATGCTGGCCGTAACAAAATACTCCATCTCATAGATTGCGATTGGTTGATTGACAATCTCCAGAACATCGG
>JAAYIV010000040.1 GCA_012523305.1 Spirochaetales bacterium | reverse complement strand
GAGCTATTTCAAGAATTAGAAGAGGAAATCTTACTGCGGGGACAGTGGTGATCCAAGGCGGTGCTAACGATATCCTTCTCCCCTATGTTTCACGATCCGATGCAAGCTGGCGACTCGCTACCACGAAACTTGGTACGTTATCTCATACGCCCATCGATGATGTGAATCGGTTTATCTCCCGATTTTCAAAACAATTGAACGAGCTGGTTGAGCATATTAAGAATTCGAACATCCTGATTTGTTCGATCACGGTTTTGGGAGAACGCTTGGATTCGACTCTGAACCAGACTAGGAACATGTTCAATGCCGCCATGAAAGAAGTAACCTTGGAATATGGTGCTCGATGGTGTGATGTGTCGACTCCGCTCGAACACATAATTCGCCAGAATCAATCTAGCGGGTACCTGGTACCGACGCTGAGCTCACTTGAAGAAGATGCCATGTACGTTGGTTCAGACGAATTAAGAAGTTCGTTATTGAGCGAATCGAGAAATCTCGTTGTTACAGTCGATGGAATCCACCCGAATCTACTGGGTGCAAAAACCATTGCCGAAACGCTGACGGTGCATCTTCATTGGTAAAGCGTCAGGTAAAGACTTCACGCAATGATAAAAGTTGATTACATTAGCTAGTGCGGGGTTCCGCAAATTTCATATGGAGGATTATCAATGGCTGACCAGGAACTGATGCCCGTAGAGCAAACGCTTCCGCATAACTTGTTCATTCTCCCGCTTGTCGGGAATCCCATATTCCCCGGGTTATTTACCCCTCTCGTTGTCGAAAGCAGGGAAGATATTGAAATCGTCTCCCAAGCGATGGCTCATGGAGGCGATCTTGGATTATTGCTTGTCAAGGATGACTCAAAGGTTGAATATGATCCGGAAAATTTGTATCGCGTAGGAACAATTGCAAAAATTATCAAGCGTATCAAATTACCCGATGGTGGAATGAATATTTTCATTTCCACCCTGAAACGTTTCCAAGTCAAGGAATTTCATACAAGCGGGAATTTCATAGTCGCAGAAGTTCAATATCTTGATGATATCGAAGACAATCCACAAGAATTGAAAGCATGGACCAGGCAACTGATTACCGAGATGAAACGACTTTCAAAAGGCAATCCGTTGTTTACTGAAGAAATGCGTTTGAATATGGTGAATATCGACCAAGCTGGCAAAATGGCAGATTTTATAGCGAGTATCATCAATGTTGATCGGAGACAACAGCAAAGGATATTGGAGACTCTCAATGTACGGCGCAGGATGGAACGAGTATTGGTGTTCATCAAAAAAGAACAACAACTACTTGCGATGCAAGAACAGATCCAAAACCGGGTGAACAGCAAACTTGAGAAAAACCAACGAGAATATTTTCTTCGCGAAGAATTGAAGCATATCCAACAAGAACTCGGCATGACCACTGATCCGAGGACTGCGACCTATAACAAAATTGCAAAACAAATTGCAGCACTTGACTTACAAGGTGAAGTACTTGAAGCGGTAACCGCTGAACTCGAGAAATTCCAGACGCTTGATCCCAATTCTCCTGAGTATTCGATTATCAGGACATATTTGGAAACAGTCGCCGCGTTACCTTGGAAAGAACCTGAACCTGAAAATTACTCGCTCGACAATGCCAAGAAAATTCTTGAACGTGACCATTATGGCCTTAAGGATGTGAAAGACAGGATTTTGGAATATCTTGCAGTACGTAAAAAGAAACAGGATACCAAAGGATCGATCATTTGTCTGGTAGGCCCTCCCGGAGTTGGAAAAACCTCCGTTGGCCGTTCGATAGCTAGAGCGCTAAAGAAAGAATATTTCAGATTCTCAGTCGGCGGGATGCGCGATGAGGCAGAGATCAAAGGGCACAGAAGGACATATATCGGTGCGATGCCCGGAAAGATCATTCAAGGCTTGAAAACGGTAAAATCGAAGAATCCCGTATTCCTAATCGATGAAATTGATAAGATGGGTTCTTCATACCAAGGGGATCCGGCTTCTGCACTGTTAGAAGTATTGGATCCGGAACAAAATGTGACATTCCGTGATTATTACTTGGATTTGCCGTTCGATATCTCAGAAATTTTATTCATCGTCACCGCCAATAGTTTGGAGACTATTCCCAGACCATTGCTTGACAGGATGGAAATCATTCAGATTTCAGGGTATACGACACAAGAAAAATTGGCTATCGGGAAAAAATATCTAGTTCCTAAAAGTTTGAAAAAACACGGATTGACAAAAAAGGAAATTAGCTATACCTCAAAGATTTTACTTGAAATCGCTGAATCGTATGCCCGTGAAGCCGGTGTTCGGAATTATGAGAAATCTTTGGATAAGATCCATAGAAAAGTAGCACGCGAAATTCTAGAACATGATCCGAAATTACCCGTCGCAATTACACGTGATAAAATGATTAGATTTCTCGGGCAACCAATTTTTTACGAAGATGAAATATTACGTGCCGATCGTCCCGGCATGGCAATCGGTTTGGCTTGGACCAGCATGGGGGGAGATACGCTGGCAATCGAAGCCGTGGCCTATCCCGGAAAGGGTGATCTGAAGCTTACAGGGAAATTGGGAGAAGTGATGCAGGAATCTGCCGCTATCGCCCTCACCCATATCAAATCGATCTCAACATCGCACGGGATTGATCCGGTGTGGTTCGATACCCATTCAATCCATCTCCATGTACCGGAAGGTGCCACTCCGAAGGATGGACCTTCGGCTGGCATTACTATGGCCACTGCACTGTATTCACTCATCACGAATACCTGCATCCGTCCGAATTTGGCAATGACCGGAGAACTTGACCTAGTCGGGAAGGTGATGCCGATCGGAGGACTAAAAGAGAAAGTGTTGGCCGCTCGGCGTAATAATATTGAAACGATCTTAATCCCAAAATTCAATAAACGCGATCTTGAAGAATTGGAAAAAGAGGTTACCGAAGGTTTGAATTTCCATCTTGTAGGAAGTTTCGAAGAAGTCCTTAAGCATTCATTTGCCGTTCCCGAAGCAAAAGGATGATCGAGGATGGAACTCTTATCGCCCGCCGGAAATTTGGAGAAACTCAAATTCGCCTATGCTTATGGTGCTGATGCGGCATACATTGGCATGGAAGAGTTTTCATTGCGAACACGAGCGGGAAATGTTTCTGACGGGCAAATTGAGCAACTTAAACAAGTAAAACAACACAGGAAACTCTATGGCGCGATAAACAGTTTTTTCCATGAGAAAGACATAACCAGGCTTGAAGAGAGGCTGGAAGTAATCGCCCAGTATCCGTTCGATGCATTTATCGTTTCGGATTTAGGAGCAGCGGATATACTGAAAAAACGCTTTCCCCATATAGAGTTGCATCTAAGCACGCAAGCGAATTGTACGAATGGTGCAACTGCCAAAGTATATCGCGATTTTGGATTTTCTCGTATCATACTCGGACGCGAAACGTCATTGGATGATATCAAGAGGATCAAGGATAGCGTTAAAGATCTCGAGTTGGAAGTATTCGTCCATGGTGCGATGTGCATGGCTTATTCCGGAAGGTGCTTTCTCAGTGCGTTCATGACTGGCAGGAGTGCGAATCAAGGTGACTGCGCACATGCTTGCCGTTGGGATTATCGTTTGGTTGAACACAAGGGATACGAACGTGGATTAGCTCTTGAAGAATCTCAGCGTCCAGGGGAGTATTTTCCCGTATACGAAAAGGATGGTGTTACCACCATATTATCGTCCAAGGACCTTTGCATGATTGACCATCTCGATACAATCAAAGAATCCGGAGTCGATTCCATAAAGATAGAAGGTCGTATGAAATCTCTCTACTATGTGGCGACCACCACACGCTCATATCGCAAAGCACTCGACTACTTGGAGAAGAAAACTGATCATGATACGTTCTCATCATTCAGGGACGAACTGTTCCACGTAAGTCACAGAGAATACACGACAGGATTTTTCTTTGGGCATGAGGACGTGCAGACACATACCGAACAGGGATACCTGAAAGATTACCTCTTCATCGGATCGCTTGGCAGTCCCGTGTCAGACAACGTGTATCCACTATTTCTTAAAAATCCATTGGCAGAACATACGATGATTGAATTCATCGGTCCCGATGTGCTGTTTATTGAGGACGAATCATTCGAGTTGCTCGATAAGGACTTGCAACCGATTCAAAAGCTGAATCATCACTGTACTGGATATATACGAACAAAAGCAAACGTAGGTGAAGGCTTTATTATTAGACGTTGTATTTCTTAAAATGGTTGTGTCGAAAGCGAACCATAGCTATACTTTCACCATGGTCAAAAAACCAATCGCCATGCTGTTGCTATTCATCATAATCCCATGTTTGTATGCCGATACGTCTGATGTTTCCTATCACTGGAAATACCTCGAAAGTATTTTGGGCTACGACGCGTATATGACTTCGATATTGAATGCTCAACCTATCACAGAGAGTGAACGGTTGTTTGGCAAATTACAGCAAGAAATTGAAAATTGTGACATCTCAGAAGATTTAAAAATCCTTGCGAAAGCACGCTCTGCAATTGCGTTAGGCAGACGATACGCCGAATTGAATGAAAACCACACCACAAAATCACTAGCCATGATCGCAACGGTTGAACTCTTATTGACATCCGCACACGATGTACATGCTTCGTCAATAATGATCGATACTCTCGGTGTTCATCTTGAGTCGTTGCGATATTTGGCAACCGGAAAGTTGTCTCACGGATTGGGAACCGCACGTGCGATTGATCGTTTGTATAAAGAAAACCCTAACGATATCTCCTCGATCATGCTAAAGGCAGACAAGCTCTTATATGCTCCAGCGATCGGCGGAGGGAATCCGAAGGAGGCATTGGTATTGTTCTCAAAAGCCTGGAACAGCATTCAATCATTATCTGTATGCACTTGGGACCGATTCACCATCATCGGAGGCCTTGGCTCTGCATTGCACAAGGCAAAGGATACCAGAGCACTCGATTACATTACGTATGCCCGTACGCTTTATACCGGAGATCCGGTTATCAATGATTTGTATGACATGTTAGTTGGAAAGGAATAACCGATGATTGCTCTAGCTGTGTTTCTAGCTATCGTAGGAGTGTATGCATTCACCTTAACCGTTGCAAATATCATTGCCATGCGTTCTTACGCTCCGAAAGAGGATGAAATTACTACGGAAGGACCGATGATCTCGGTGCTTATCCCTGCTCGGGATGAAGAAACGAGTCTGCCAGCCACCCTCGAAGCGTTGATGATTCAAGATTATAAGAATTACGAAGTGATCGTGTGTGATGATAATTCCACTGACGGGACTTGGGAAGTAATTTCACGTTACATGCAACTTGATAAAAGAATCCATGGCATTCAAGGAACGGAGTTACCGGACGGATGGCGTGGGAAGGTCCACGCCATGCAGCAGTTATATGAAGCCGCGCAGGGTGAATATATATTAATAACCGATGCCGATATCCATCACGCACCGAATAGCCTTTCCTATGGATATTCCGCACTTCTCAAAAACAAAGTCGATATGATCAGCGGGTATGCGAAGGAAACCATGAAATCGATGTGGACTCAAGTCCTAATCTCTGCAAGTCTTTTCATAACAGTTTTTTATGTACTGCTTCCATTACAGAGAAAGCATCCCAAGCCTTTTTTTGCAATGGCAATCGGGCAATATCTTTTCTTGAAAAAGGCCATCCTTGATACTCTCGATGGGTTTTCGTCGATGAAGCATATTGTTACCGATGATATTGAATTGGCAAAGCTGGTGGTACGGAATGGTTATTCACAACAATTTCTTGACTTGAATCCGATATTACGAGTAAACATGTACAGTCATTTCAGAGATGCCTTCAATGGCATCAGCAGAAGTGTATTTCATCTTACAGGAAAGGCCTCCCCCTTTCTAATACTACTCATCGTGCTTGCATTATTCGCATTAGGGTTATCCCTTCCAATTTCGTTGATCATCGGGATTGTACCCGCCATATCCGGAAGTATCGGCGTTTTTCATCTCCTGGCATTCTTAGGTGCCCTGATGTTGTATGTCGCATGGATCATTTCCGCATTGTTCCATAACTATCGACTATCAACCGCGATGCTCGGACCGTGCGTCTTCATTTTGGTTGGTTGGGCGTACCTCAACGGATTATACATCCACATGTCAAAACGAGGAATGCAATGGCGTGGACGCCAATTATAAACTTCACAAACGGCTTTATTGTTAATGCAAACTTATTTAAGGCCGTGTCACACCCCTTTTTTTTGTACTAATTACAGCCAAAACATTGATTTTTGAATAGAATTTTGATGATTTTTACCATTTTTCCTTGTTTTTTGAATTGGATATGCTACTATTTTCTTAAGAAACCACTAGGAGGCATGCACATGACCATACATGAGCAAATAGTTGCCCAATACGAAGCGTATATCGCTGAAAACCAGAAATTTACTGTCAAAGGTGTAAAAGCATCGGCAGCCCGCGCACGCAAAGCTCTTGGCGAACTTGCAAAACTAGCTAAAGAACGACGTAAAGAAATTCAGGACGAAAAGAACGAAGCTTAATATTCGTTCAAAGTTTCATGCTTATTGCCGCAGGTAATTCGTTCCTGCGGCATTTTCCTTGAAGGTCCGCGTACCTACAACTCTTAGTTTTAGGTAGGTGGTTTTTTATTTCAACCGAGACGCTTCAACAAATGAAGATGCCGAGTTCCCTTGTCAATCTTTTCTTCGAATTCCGCTTTTTTAGCGTGTTCTTTTTCAATAGCTTCTTGTTTTGCATTGTTCATGAATTTTTCATTTGCCAACTTTTTTTTCGTCGTATCGAGCAACACCGAAGTTTTCTCCAATTCAATTTCCAAGCGTTCGATTTCGTGTTCTACGTCCAAGGCTTCCCTAACAAATATGAAAGCCTCGAAACCAGCACCAGAAACTGGTAACGCAGAATGCACATCAGCAGTTCGATCTTCATCGATTGCAAGATTAGCCGCACCGATAAAATAACAAATCAAGCTGGATTGTTGTGTTAAAAACTCTAATTCGCCGCAATGTTTATCTGGTCGTATCACTACATGCAGCTTCTTTTCCACTCCGATGTGCAATTCACTCCGCATGGTCCTGACGGCTTTGACAATTTCCTGCAGATAGTTGATGTGTTGTAATGATTGAGGATTATCAAGAGAATCGTTCCACACAGGATATTCTGCATGAATTATCCTACTCTCTGTATTCGGCAATTTTTGATATATTTCCTCCGTTATGAAAGAAACAAATGGGTGAAGCAACCGCATCTGGAAAGCAAGCACATCAAGCAAAACAGAGACAATCCTATCTTTCTCACTATCGTCGGCATTCGACAACGCATGTTTGGACGCTTCAACGTACCAGTCGCAGAAATCACTCCAGAACAAGTCATATACAGTCTGCGCAGCGTCATTGAACCTATATACTTCAATCGCCGAGGCAATTTTCTTGCTGGCTTCATTCATCTGATGGTACATCCACCGATCAAAAGTTGAAAAATGTTCATGGTATATCGGAACTAAATTTCTACCTTCCAAATTCATCAAAAGATAACGGGTCGCGTTCCAGATTTTATTTGCAAAACGAGATCCGAGTTTAAATGAATCCATATCGATGAGAAGATCCTGTCCTTGGGCAGCAAGATAGCAAAGGGTGAATTTCATCGCGTCTGCACCATACATGTCCACCACTTCCAAGGGATCGATGCCGTTGCCCAATGATTTCGACATCTTTCGACCTAACTTATCCCTGACAAGCCCGGTGATATAGATATCTTTGAACGGGACTTGCCCTAAGAATTCTTTCGATGCCATGATCATTCGGGATACCCAGAAAAATATGATGTCGTAAGCGGTCACCAATGTTGTCGTCGGGAAAAACCGTTGCATATCTTCAGTGTCATCAGGCCAACCAAGGGTGCTGAATGGCCATAACCAAGAACTGAACCACGTGTCAAGAACATCAGTCTCTTGTGAAAGCCGTGTTGAATGGCATTTGGAGCATTCGGTCGGATCATTTCGGCTCACGATCATTTCACCACAATCATCGCAATACCAAACGGGGATACGATGCCCCCACCACAGTTGGCGGCTAATGCACCAATCCCTGATGTTTTCCATCCAATGTGAGTAAGTATTTTCCCAACGTTTCGGATAGAATGTCAGCTTACCGAGTTTCCATGCTTCCAATGCCATTTCAGCCATCGACTTCATGGCTACGAACCATTGTTCGGATAGAAATGGCTCGATAACATTGTGGCATCGATAACAATGCCCTACTTCATGGTCATGACGTGATTCATTTTTCAGGTAACCCCCAGAAATCAAATCTTTCACAACTGCTTTGCGGGCGGTATTTACATCCATCTTCCGATAAGCAGTCGGGACAATATCATTCAGTGTCCCGTCCGGATTCAAAATATTTGGAGTCGCAAGATTGTGTCGCTTCCCAACCAGCCAGTCATTTGGATCGTGTGCCGGAGTGATTTTTACCATTCCCGTCCCGAATTCCATATCAACATAATTATCTGCGATCACCGGAATCTTGTTGTCTGTTAACGGAAGCACAAGCATCCTACCGACCAGATGTCTGTAGCGCTCATCGTCTGGGTTCACTGCAACGGCGACGTCACCGAACATCGTTTCGGGACGTGTCGTAGCGACAGTAATCGAACCCGAGCCATCTTCAAGCGGGTATGATACGTGGTACAACTTTCCTTCAAGGGTTTTGTATTCCACTTCATCATCAGCCAACGCGGTCCCGCAATGCGTACAATAGTTGACCAGATAATTGCCTTTATAGATCAGGCCTTTTTCATAGAGAGAAACAAATGATTCCCTCACCGCACGGGATAGTCCGTCATCCATGGTAAAACGTTCGTGTTTCCAATCACATGAGCATCCGATCTTTTCAAGTTGTTTGACAATCACTTCATGGTGACGTTCCTTGACCTTCCAAGTTTCTTCAATAAATGCTTCTCGCCCCAAGTCCTGACGACGCACACCTTTTTTAGCAAGTTGTCGTTCTACAACGTTCTGTGTCGCTATACCGGCATGATCAGTCCCGGGAACCCACAAAGTCGGACGACCACACATACGGTGATATCTGATCAAGATGTCTTGCAATTGATTGTTCAGCGCATGTCCCATGTGAAGGATGCCGGTTACATTCGGAGGGGGCATCACGATGACAAAAGGATCTTTGGCACCCTCTGTGGGTGCGAAACAATCATTCGTCTTCCAATCTTGATAAATTTTGTCTTCAAAGTCCTTGGGATTATAGGATTTTTCCAATTCGACAGCTTTCATCGCCGCCCCCTTACATACACCGTGTTAAGGACAAATACTAGCAAATCATAGTATGAATTACAACTGAGCAAATCGAGTAGGCGGGGACCGCTAGGTCCCAACCTCTCAGTCGAGTAGCCCGAGGGAGTTTCACCCTCAGGCTCTCACAGAACCGTACGTGAATCTCTCGATTCATACGGCTCCTATCATTCACCATT
>JAAYIV010000039.1 GCA_012523305.1 Spirochaetales bacterium | reverse complement strand
TACGCGATCTGTTGGAGAAGATGCGAATTTATTATCCGATGGGGAACAGGATTGTCACGGCCTTCGAGTGGGCTGACGAAGCAATCAGCCTTGTTGTTGAAAACAATAGCCTTGAAATGTATCTTTCGCTCGAACCGTTATACAACAAAGTGCAAGCCTCCGCTCAGCGATTGTTACGTTTATCTCGGGCCGAACTTTCATATCGACGTGACTGTAAATATGATTCTGTCATAGGGCAGGGGAATAAATATTCAGCCGAAGCGGTGGCGTATCGATCGGGTGTGTTGAAAAAATGGACCCAGTCTGTGCTTTATCTGACTCCGGTTCCGTCGAAAGCTCCTGAACGATTCATGGGTATTCTGGCAGGAACCGCTGCGGCGATCGCGATGACATTCGCAACTCTGGCAGCGATTTTTGCCGAACGTTTTTTTCTTAAAAACAGCATGCAATGGGCATTGCTCGTAATATTGGCGTATGTATTCAAGGATCGTATCAAGGAAGGTTTGCGTAGATTCTTTGCCAAGGTCGTCCCCCGTCTCTTGGCAGATCAGATAGCATCATTCGTTTCTCCACGGACCGGAAAGAGTCTCAGCAAGGCCAAGGTGATCATCGAATTGACCAAAGCCTCTAAGGTTCCCCAAAGAATTCGTGAGGTCAGAAAAGAGCGGAGCAATCCGTTTCTAGATTTGCTACCGGTGGAAGATGTGGTGCATTACACCAGATATGTGAAGATACTGAAGAATGAACGGGGCAAGACCGTCGGACCTTGGATCAATGCGATCAGCGTGATCACTCGGATCAGGATTGACGATTTTTTAAAGGAGATGGACGATCCTAGCGATGTGATGTATGTAAGCAGCGACGAAGGTGATTTCGAGCAACAGAACAGCGAACGGGTATATCACCTGCATCTCATTATCCAAGAGACTTCAATCGAAGATAACATCGATCACATCCAACATTATAGGGTGGTCTTGAATAAGAGCGGCATTATTCGTTTGGAAAACCTTTCCCAATAATTGAAAGATTCAACCCAAGCCGATCTCTTTGGCTACGGAGCGCATCCCATCGATAGTGAGCTCAATTACTTTGTCGAGTTCCATGTTTAACAAAATCGCTCCTTTTGCGATGAGGTCGCGATCGACTCCAGCAGAAAAGCCTTTTGTCTTCCATTTTTTCTTTACAGAGGAAACGGAGAGGTCCATAACACTCTTCGAAGGACGCATCAAAGCTGTTGCTGTCACCAAACCTGTGAGCTCGTCTATGGTGTAAAGTACCTTTTCCATGATGTGCACCGGTTCCACTTCGCTGCAAATCCCCCAGCCATGTGAAACAACCGCGTGGATGACATCACTTGAAATACCGGCATCTTCCAACATGCGTGGCGCATGTTTGAGATGTTCCGCTGGATACAAGCCATAATCGATGTCATGCAAGATGCCTACGATTGCCCAGAATTCGGGATTTTCATGCAGCTCGACCGCGAAACGCCTCATGACGGCTTCGACACTCAACGCATGCCGAAAAAGACTTTCCGAATCATTGTATTGTTTGTAGAGGGCGATCGCTTCTTCTCTTGATATGGTTTTCATGTTCAATACTACCTCTAGTACCTGTTGTACACCGAGGAGGAACCTGTTGCAACACCATTGTTGCAATCTCTTTTCCAAAGCACTTTCCTCATGTACCATGTTTATGGTAGACTCAAGTTGTCGAGCCTGTTGATTGGCAGGTGAAAGTTTTCCTTTCAAGGAGGTTGCAATGTCTAGTTCAGACGAAGGCGGCAGTTTACGCCCTCCGAACTCATCTCAACGACATACGGCATCCTCCCGAACCGAATCACGCCAGTGACATGTTTTCAACGGTTCCCAGGATGCCTCAGGAGGAACCATGATTACATTAAGAGAGAATATCCCTCAACACGCATTGCCTGTCAGAGATGACATTGTCCGGTACAAGTGGGTCGATGCGCGGGAATTGACCCGTGATGATATCACCCAACTTGAGGAAGATTACGGAATTTCCTCTGAATTATTGGCTGACATCATGGACTTGGACGAACAAGCAAGAATTGAGAAAGAAGACGAATATGTTGCTCTCATCATTCGGTTGCCGGCATTTGCAGATGATAGCCACGGAATAAACCAATATTGCGTACCTCTTGGAATTGTGATGTTTTCTGATACCATCGTGACCATCTGCCAAAGCGATAGCGTGATTTTGGAAGATTTCGCCCGTAACCGATTCAGGCAGTATCCGGTGCAGACCATGGAAGGTTTTGTCATCAGTCTGATGGGACGTGCCGCCATGGTGTACATCAGGTTACTCAAATATTTGAACCGACAAAAAAACCTTGTGGAAGAAGAATTGCATCGTTCTGTGAAAAATGACGAATTGATCCAATTGCTCTCGATTCAAAAATCACTGGTCTATTTTACGACTTCGATGACGACTAACGAAGTATTGTTGGAGAAATTAGTCAAATCACCCCTATTCAGAGTCAATAGCGAAGAAGAGCGTGAATTTCTTGATGATGTCATAATCGATAATAAACAAGCTATCGAGATGGCTAATATTTACTCTTCGATCTTAACCGGAACGATGGATGCTTTCGCCTCTGTTATTTCGAATAACCTTAGCATCATAATGCGTCGGCTCACTGTTATTTCAATTGCATTGATGTTCCCCACATTCGTCGTAAGTTTTTATGGTATGAACGTAAAACTCCCCTTTGCCGAATGGCCGTTTGCGGTGTTTGCTATTCTCGCCGTATGTGTATTTTCTGCTTTCATCGGAACCTGGGTGCTTAGCGATCACAGGTCAAGACAACGGGTACGACAGGTCAGGGACGGTCGTTCGAGATCAGATGCCAAACGGTTGAAAAAAAAGACAAAAAGAATCAGGAAATCGAAAGAAAATAATTGACCAATCTCAACGCTATCAGCTATGCTCTGCGCGAATATCATGACACTGCAAGACATATGCCAAAAAGTGGCAGGAACCCATATCGCGTCAGTCTGGGAATCTCTTTTGGGGCTTTATGACCAGCTCGATAGAAATTGTCAAAATTTCCAGAATGCCTTCAATGTGCATTGTCCCTCGGGATGCGGGACATGTTGCGAGCATTTTATTCCCGAATTGACTGAGGCCGAAGCCAGTTTGATTGCTGCCTATATCCTTTTTGTCAAAAAAACACCTGAATTAATCGATCTACTGGCATCAGTGGATGAACCAGGTTCACAATGTCCTCTCTATCGGGCTGATTCGGACTATCATTGCATCGTATACCCGGCGAGAGCCTTAGTCTGTCGCTTATTCGGCGCATGTCCGTCTGAAGACAAGTATCGCAAACCGGTGTTCAGGAAGTGTAAGTACAATGTCGCTATGGATACTCCAATATTTGTGAAAGCTGAGGATATCACCCTCAGCAATCTGGATATCGCCACGATGAATACATATGGGCTGAAACTCGAGATGATTACTTCGGTCAGTGATACCGAACCATTGCCGTTAGCAGTCGTAAAAGCCGCTCAACGGCTGTTGTTCCTCATGGTCTATCTCGATGACGGGTCGAATATGCCGGAACCTGACACACCTGCACCGATTGCCTCTTAATCATCTAGTTTAGGTACGATTTTATGCTCTTTTTTGGCGATGATCCGCATGGCGATGAGCGTCACGATCATGAGCAGGGGATATATGGTGGCAAACAACATGCCACTACGTAAAGCAGCATCCGTTTGCGTAAGGTGGGAAAGCCATCCGAATGAGGTCACTAAATCAGGACTGAAATCGGCTATGACCCCGACGATCCAAGGCCCGACAGCCGCTCCGGTATCACCTCCGGCCGCAAGCAATGCGAACAACGATGCTCCGGCTAACGGAAAGCGATGAGATGCGTTGACCAATGATCCTGGCCATAAAAGCGATGTCCCCAACCCGCAAAGAGCACAAGCCAATAACGATAGTATGGGCCACGGAGATAGAGATGCCACCAAATAGCACCCGACAGTCAAAATCGAACCGGCCATCATGATGGTTCTTATCTCTATGTTTTTCCCATACTTGCCATATAAAACCCTTCCGGTTCCTAAAAAGGCAGCGAACAAACATAATCCCACCAAATCCCCGATGGCTTTCGGAAGCGCCAAGGAAGCTTCGACGAACGCGCTTGTCCATTGCGACATTGAGACTTCAGCGGCTCCGCCGAAGATGATGCCAAACACCACCGCGATGAAAAACGGTGAGCGTAACAATACTCGCGTTCCTGTACGGTGCTCTTCTCCGACCTGCGGGGCAAGAGGTACGCGAATAAAATTGATAAAGTTCAATAATGGTAAGATGCTCCACAATACGACGATCAACTGCCAGTTTCGGCTACCGAAGAGTGAAAGCATAACGGTGGTGAACACAACCACAACGATAAATCCCCAAGCATAAAACGAATGCAGCAGACTCATCGCCGCAGCTTTTGCGTCGGATGGAATCGCTTGGATGATTGCACTGAGCAGCAACTCGAGTAATCCGCCGCCGCAGGAATAAACGATAGTAGCGATCATCAATCCCACATACGGGGAGTGCGGGAAAAGCCGCGGTGCAGCGGCCATGAGCAAGAAACCCAAGAAGACAAGGGCATGACCGGTTGTGATGAACGGTCGGATTCCATAACGATCGACAGGTCGGCTAAAAGCCAAATCTGCTATGATTTGGGTGAAAAAGTTGATTAACGTCAATCGCCCGGCTTGTTCGAATGTGATACCGAACTCATTGATGAACAGCATATAGAGTAATGGCGCGAGGTTTGAAACCAACGCGCCAACAAAATTTCCGATATAACAGGCTCGAATTGTAGCTCGATACATGAAGCCGATTATAGAGGGAATAGAAGAGTCTGTAAACATCTGTTATACTCATCACATGAATATTCGTACACCAAAAGTGAAAGCGATCCTGTTTGATCTAGACGGTACGCTGATCAATACCATCGGAGACATAACAGCAGCGG
>JAAYIV010000185.1 GCA_012523305.1 Spirochaetales bacterium | reverse complement strand
CACCATCAGTACGACGGGCATTTGAAATACGGGGACCTGCTGTTCGATAGAATCAAAGATCCCCATCAACAATATAATCTGGTTTCCGATGAAGCCTTGGTTGCTACAATGAAAAAGAAAATGATTGAGCAGATGCTTTATCACGATGCTCCTTCTGAACAGTATGAGCGGATGGGTCTTGATACGTGATCGGATGCATCGGTACCGAAGACAGTGAAGGGGGGAACTACCGGTTCTTTTTGTATGGGAAGCGGATGGAAAGCGATAATAAAAGGGTCGGAAACGACCCTTTTGAATAGTTGGTCGATGTGATCTGCTTCTAGAACAATAATGACGGCAACCACAGTGAGAATGACGGGACATAGGTGATGACCATCAAGCATGCGAACATTACCAGGAACATCCCTAGCATTGCCTTGCTTGTCTTCTCCAACGAGGTCTTTCCAATAGCACATCCTACGAACAACGCACTACCTACAGGTGGAGTACAAAGGCCTACCGCGAGGTTGAATATCAACATGATTCCGAAATGGATCGGGTTCATCCCGATGATCGGGTTGGTAACTACCGGAAGCAAGATGGGAGTCATGATCATGATGAGCGGAGCCATGTCCATGAAGCACCCGAGGACCAATAATAATATGTTGATGATGAACAGCAGAATATATTTGTTGTCAGTGATTGAAACAAGCCAATTGGTGATCATCGCGGGAATTCGCAAATCTGTCATCATATAGGCAAATGCTTTCGCAGTAGCGATCAAGCTTAATACGATCGCCAGTGTCTTCAACGTATTCTTTAAAATATGTCCGAAATTACGCAATCGGGCTGTACGAAAAACAAAATAGGTCAGTATGAAAGTATAAAGGCAGGCAATGGCAGCGCTCTCAGTCGCAGTGAAAATACCGGCACCGACACCTCCCATGATGATGACGATAATCATAAGAGGTAATACCGCATTCACAATAATCTGGATGCATTTACCCAATTCGCAACTAAAAAGCGGGTTGGAAAGCACTACCCATGATTCAGCTCGTTTTACGTACTTCCATCGGTTATCAACCGATTTAGAAAATTTTAACCAACGTACCGCGTCCCCGGCTCCGATTTTGATACCTCCGGGGAATTTGTAATAGTGTCTCATCAAAAAGCAATATAATAAAATCGACAAACCTAAAAATACTCCGGGAACAGCTCCCCCGATGAACATCTTGCCGATCGATACGCCGCCACCGGCCGCCAATGCGTAGATCACCATATTATGACTCGGAGGAATCAACACCCCCTGACATGAAGTGACCACCGTAAGCCCAACTGAAAATTCACGACTATATCCCTGTTTCTCCATCAAGGGAATCACTACAGATCCCAACGAAGACACATCGGCCACGGCTGATCCCGAGATTCCTCCGAATAACATGGAGTCGACGCAGTTGACGTACGCCAAACCTCCCTTAAACCGACCTACGATGAGATTCGCGAAATCAATGATCTTATCGGAGACTTTTCCCGCTGACATGATCTCGCCCATCAAGATGAAAAATGGAATTGCCAATAAGGAGAAATTGCTTGCGCCATCGATCATCATCCTCACCATCACGGTCAGGTTGGTTCCGTTGACCAGTGCAGAACACAACGTTGCGATAAGCAATGAGAATGTGACCGGAACTTTAAGAAACAACAACAGGAAAAACCCAACGAAAAGGACCAGTGTTGCCAAACCAAACGTACTCATCATGGCGTGCCCTCCGTTTGTTGGATATCTATCTTCTGATCTTTCAACATCTTTGAATAGTCGATTTCTTTTTCAGAATAGAGCAGGTCGTCCCGTTTCAGGACTCCCGTTAGAAACAGAATCGAATCGAAGGTTATTACGAAGCCTGCCATGGGGGCCGGCAAGTATTGGATGAATGTCGGCCATTCGGTCATGGGAAGCCTTCCGGTTAAGCCGGCAAGGCGCTGGACATAGATCGTTCCGAAATATAAAAGGAAAAGACCGCAAAGCAGGACACAAAAGTCAGTAAAGAAATCGAAGATTTTCCTGGCTTTCCCATTGTAAGGAAATAGATTGTAGATGATGTTGACTGAAATATGCATATGATCGCGGACTCCGATCGCACATGCGAGGAACGCAAACAATGTAACGAGAAGTACCGGGACTTCTTCAGCCCATCCGATGCCCGTATTGAATACATATCGCAAAGTAACGGTAAAAATAACCAACACCACCATGATGGCCAACGCGATTTGCGATATATACAATAAAATCTTGTGAGCCCAATGGTTGATTACCAAAAGCGACTCGCCAATGATGGTTATTCCCTTCATGCGTTTCTGATCTGGAATGAGATGATTGTCTCTCAACCATTTCGTTAGGGGACTCTCCGGTTGTTTCTGCAGCTTCATACTGAATACCTCAACCTACATAGAAGTACAGGGGAACGAGTGGCGTCCCCCTGTGCATACGTGTCTGAACAATCGGTCAATATTTTTTGCCGATTTCTTTGATTTCGTTGATGAAGTCCATGTAAGGGGCTCCGAATTCAGTGTACAGAGGAGCCATCTTGCTTTGGAATTCGGCGAAAGCTTCGGGGGTCAAGTCAATTACCGTTACACCTGCTGCCCGAACGATCTGTTCAGCGTCAGCTTCTTTCTTTGCCCACGCAGCGATTTCGAATTCCTGCGTTTCTTTCGCAGCCTTTCTAATAATCTCCAGATCCGCCGGATCCAATTTTTTCAACACGGCGGTTGAACCGAGCAATATTTCCGGTACTCTGGTGTGCTGATCAAGGATATAGAATTTAGCTGCTTCGTAGTCTCCCATGTTCTGGTATGTCGGCCAGTTGTTCTCAGCCCCGTCGATAACTCCCTGGGTAATCGCCGAGTATACCTCATTCGGACCGATTCCGGTAACACCGGTAGCTCCCAGCAACTCGACCATGCGAACCATCATCTTGTTGTTCTGGAGCCTGATCTTGAGCCCGGCCATGTCAGCTACTTTATGGACTGCCTTAGTCAGATAAAATGATCGTGAACCAGCGTCATAGTAGCACAAGCCGATAAGTCCCGAACCTGAAGTTTCAATATCTGCCAGCATTTTCTGCCCGAGTTCTCCATTCAGGACAGCCCACATATGAGCGCTGTTGTTGTAAAGATATGGCATCTGGATCGCATTCAGGGCAGGAACATAACTCGCTACCGGAGATGCTGAAACCCTGGCGAAAGCAAGATCTCCAACTTGTAACGCTTCGATCGCTCCGGTTTCCTGAGCGTACAGCGTCCCTCCGGTATACACCTCGATTTGTATTCGTCCATTGGTGCGTTCATTTACCAAACGGGCAAATTCGTGATCTGCCAGCGAAGTCGGATACCCTTCGGCATGGACTTCGGACATTTTCAATACCACTGGTTTTACTGCAACTTCAGGTACTCCTTGTGCAAATACGGATAGTGTTGCGGCAGAAAGTAAAACCAACATCAGAACAATGAGCTTTTTCATTTCTACCTCCATCATGAAATGACATT
>JAAYIV010000008.1 GCA_012523305.1 Spirochaetales bacterium | reverse complement strand
TGTCCCAGAGGGAAAGCGGAGATGGTTGACGGATTAGCCGGACCTAGGTGATTCTTGGTAATGTACTACATAACTTGAGCCTACCTATTTGTAGCTGATCAACTGTGAGTGTATCCTTGATATTTGTTTTACAAGAAATTAGTTATTTTCTTGCTAGTCTGGTATAGATGGAAGTATTTAGCAATCCTCTCAGAGAACGATCGACAGCGGTCATCGTAGCTCACAACCACCCCAGTGGAAATTTCATACCCAGTACAGACGACATCAGAGTTACCCAACGCCTTATCCAAGCTGGTGAGTTGCTTGGAATACGTGTATTGGATCATCTTATTTTCAGTGAAAACACTTCCGTACATCAAAATGCCCTAAGCATGCAAGGGAGCGCCTAATTTGCAGGTTCAGGCAGACTGTTGGTGTTTGTTTGGTGTTTAAAGTTACTAAACGATGGTTAACGAAAAATAGACACTACACCAAGTTTTAAAATTTTTCCAAGGAGCGCTGTTGTGAATCTCTCAACCTAAAAAATCCTTAATCCCATTAACCACCATGGTTTCATATTCGATCCCTTTTCGGCCAGGATGATATGTATTCACGTGAATTCTTCCATCGGTCGTTTTGGTTATTGCTGCCCACCACTTACCTGATTCATCTGTGTATTTTTTCTTGGTGCTGTCAACGTCAGTGAATGGATACTCATGAAACGGCATATCCCAAGTATTTCCAAAAATGATGATATCTGGACTTGCGTCCAGCAGTTGTAGATGGACAACGGGACTCCACAGCTCAGCCTTCTTCTTGAACGAAGCATTTTGCAATGTTGTGCTTCTAGAAGGAGTCTTATTGAGATTTATCCAACAACACATACTCAGCCCCTCTTTCAACTGTTCTGCTGTAAGGTTCTCCGTGTCACAAAAATTATTATTGATTGAGTAGGCTATAGCTGCACAGCGAGCCAAGGTAGAGTCTCGCCTTCCCTTATCTGGTTCCCAGTAAGAGAGAATTACCGAAAAATCCCAGCCTCCTCCATACTCTGCTTCGTCGTCGAAATCATCAAACGGTTCTTTCAGGATGAAACAGCATTTATGTTTGGAATGTCTGTATACATTCTCGTTCAGAACTCCATCTTTTATCGCCCCATCTATAAGCGGGTTTTCTTCTGTGACTATACTTTCTATGCGTTGATATTCGATTGATATTTTCTCTTTGATCTCCATATAAAACTCCATTATTAGGCCATAATAGCCTTCACTAAATTGATACTAAGACTACCACCAAGCGTGGAAAATGAGAGATCTAAGAAAGAGGACTCTTGATCAAATGCCGTGAATCTAACTGCGCTTTGACCAAGAACGACCTTCACTTGTTGAATAGTACAACCCTTTCGATGTCACCCCTAAAATCTCTTTGCCATTATCGGTGAGCTCCGTAAAATCACCACAAGCACTGCTCAAATACCTAGTACTCCAGGACCTTCCATCATTTGTCGAACACTCAATTTTTTGCTTGTTACTTGGACAAATCCTGATGATCTCTTTACCTCTTTTAATCATTTGACTCATTTAAATCCTCCATTTTTGACATTCCCATAAATAATGCTTAT
>JAAYIV010000007.1 GCA_012523305.1 Spirochaetales bacterium | reverse complement strand
TTCAATAAGCACTGCAGCTGATTCAATATATTCCTTGTCGATATCGATTCCCAGGCGCTTGGCAACATCGAGGTTGAACCATAATTCGAAATCTCGGGGATCGGTTGAGAACAATGTACCGACCTGCCCGGCTGTTTTCTGTCCGCTCAGCACCAGATAAGCCGCTTCTCCCGCTTTTCGTCCATGTTTGTAGTAATCGAATCCCCATACCATGAAGAAATCCAATCCTTCGGCGCTTGTGGGATCAGCGGTGAAGTAGGGAATCCCTTCGTGGGCACACACTTCACTTAACGAAGCAATTGCAGATACGACGGTGTTATCCGTTCCTATGTATAGTCCGTCGATGCGTTTAGCGATGGAAAGAATTGCTGATTTCACTTCAGCGGAGTTTGAAACCCCCGCCTCAACAAAGTTCAAACCTAATTTCTGGCAACTGTCGAATACCATGTCCCTGAGTTGAACACCATTGGCTTCTCCGCTTGTGAATACGATTCCGATAGTTTTTGCTCCCGTGATCTCACTGAACAGCTTTACCTGGTCAAATACCGGATTTAAATCAGACGCCCCACCGACATTTCCATCATTCGCCTCATACGACGGTACCAACCCCGCTTCTAGCGGATCGGTTACCCCACCGAAGATCACAGGTACGTCCTTCAGCACGTTAGCCAAGGCCTGAGCGGTCGGCGTCGCGATTCCTATGGCCATGTCAACCTTATCATTTTTGAACTTCTGGGCAATCTGGATAGCCGCGGTCACCTCTCCGTTCGCACTTTGCACATCATAGACAGCGTTTATTCCATTTTCTCCAAGATAATCACGAATGCCTTTCTCGATGGCGTCAAGAGCCTGGTGAGTGACGATCTTCGAGATTCCAATCCTAAGTTGATCTGGTTTCTTTACTTCTTCAAGTCCTTGTGCTGACATTGGTAAGATGAAAAGTGAACATACAATTAATAGTAATAAAATGCGAATAGTCGTTTTCATACACACCCCCTTCCGTTTCCGGTTGGAGCGACTATACACCTTTCGCATGTTTCTGTAAATAGAAACAAAAGAAAAAAACAAAAAAAAGGATCGGACAAAATCCGACCCGCACATGAGTGATGAAATATCATTGAAAGCATGTGTTAAAAATCAAAGGGTTCCTCTTCTTCGAATTCTTCCTCATCCAAATCAATCTCTTCGTCATCTTCGTCGATCACTTCGGTTTCTTCGTCGTCGAGAAAAAATCCATCAAGATCGTCATCTTCTTCTTCAAAATCCTCATAATCTTCGTCTTCGCCGAGATCACTCGGATCAAATTCATCGTCATCGATCTCAAATTCCTCATCTTCCTCGGTATCGTCATCGAAGTATTTATCTTCCCACTCATCTTCATCGCGGTACTTCATGGCAGTATCCTCCAACAGCGGATCAGTATAATTCTACAGTATGGGAACTGAATCGTTCTGTCAATCCGATTATTGCTGCAAAAGAAAGCAGTTTTATCCTTTGCTTGCACCAATGGGTATAATGTTGTTATAGTAGCTGCAGAGAATCCAGGAGTCGATATGAAAAGAGCGATTGTGTTGGCGGTTCCGATGGGAGATCCGGCTGGAATAGGACCTGAAATAGTGTTGAAGTCGGTTGCCCATGGTGATTTAGCGCAAAAAGCTACATTGGTAATCGTCGGGGATAAGTTTTTGTATGAAAAAACCGCCAGCGATTGTGCGGTACAGTATATCTGTGACGAAGTGGTAGAAGATGACACGTCATGTGAGAAAGCTGTGGAAAAAGGATTGGATGTCGTGTTCTACCATCTTCCTTTAGTCGATTTGGACAAGTTCGCCTACGGGAAGATAAGCGGGATGTGCGGCAATGCCGCTTATCAAGCGATAGCTAAGGCCGTCAGCCTTATCCGGAATACTATCGCTCATGCCTTGGTTACTCCCCCGCTGCATAAGGAATCACTGCGAGCATCTGGAATCGCATCGATAGGACACACTGAAATCCTTGGTGAATTAACCGGTACGGCAAACCCTGTTACCATGTTCCAGACCTTGACCCTAAAAGTCTTTTTCATGACTCGACACCTATCGTTGCGTGCTGCATGCGACGCGGTGACCTATGACCGTGTCCTTTCATTCATCCGAGATTGCGATACGATCACCCGCTCCAATGCATTTGCGATGGACAAACCTCTCGCAGTGGCAGGGCTCAATCCCCACTGTGGGGAACACGGGCTTTTCGGTGACGAAGAAATCAAGGCTGTCGAACCGGCTGTTAGCGCAGCACAGAAAGAGGGCATCGCGGTAATCGGACCCATCGGAGCCGATTCGGTGTTCCATCAAGGCAAGATCGGCAAATACAGGGCAGTGCTTTCGCTGTATCATGATCAAGGCCATATCGCCACTAAGACACTAGATTTTGAACGTACGATTTCAGTAACATGGGGACTACCGTTCTTACGAACTAGTGTTGACCATGGAACTGCGTATGATATTGCGGGGAAAGGAATCGCCTCTTCGATTGGGATGACCGAAGCCCTCCTCGTTGCGATGCATCATATATCAAGTGAACAAGGAGCACTGTAGGCTATGGTTCAAGTCAAAGGTCTCACAAAGAGTTTCACTACGAAAAAAATAAGTAAAAAAGTGTTGGATGCCATTACGTTCGAAGCATTCGATTCGCAAGTATTTGGATTGTTGGGGCCAAACGGTGCCGGGAAAACCACCACGTTGCGAACCATTGCTACATTATTGAAACCGGATGTGGGAACCGTATCGGTTGACGGGTATGACGTTGTGTCCCATGGAACCGAGGTACGGAATAGAATCGGATTTTTAACCGGGGACATGAAATTGTCGGGACATCTCAGTTGTCGCGAGATGATGCAATTTTTCGGAGCTTTGAACCACATGGAACCGAAAGTTTTGAATAAACGGATTGCGGAACTCGCCAATCAACTCGGGATGGAGGATTTTTTGGATAAACAAATCGCCAAGCTGTCTGCCGGGATGTCCCAAAAAACAGCGATTGCGGTCAGTATCCTCCATGACCCGCATGTAATCATATTTGACGAACCGACCAGTAATCTTGATATCTTGGCGGTCAAAGTAGTCGCCGATTTTATCAAGGACTCGAAAGAAGCCGGTAAATGCGTCATCTTATCCACCCATGTCCTGAGTGAAGCGGAACGATTATGTGATAGGATCGGAATCATTCACAAAGGGAAACTGCTTTGTAGCGGTGAGAAGGACCTTTTGCTTACCGACTATAAGGCAGCAAATCTAGAAGACTTATTTTTCAATCTGGTATCGTTGCAGGAGGTTCGCAATGATGCATGATGCGTTGATAATCTTTCGAAAGGAAATTCGTGCGCTGGTAAAAGACAAAAGAACTCTATTTTCGACGTTCATATTGCCACTATTGATGATGCCCATAATATTCATCGGAATGGGTTCGGTGCTTGGTTCAATTCAAAAAGAGGCGGTCGAGACAATCTACCGTATCAACATCGAAGGAACTACGGACCGACGGTTTTTCGAATCTGTCGATGCATTACTCGATTATCAAACGGTGTCAGCATCGGAATCTTCCGATGTCCAGGTACTCTTCCCCGACGGATTTGTTCCGGGTAATCCCGCTTCCATACGATTGGTCTATGACTCTAGCAGCCAAAAGATCCAATATGCCGCGCAACAGATCAGTACGGCACTCCAGTTGTACGACCGTCAGATCGCCGCATTGAAATTATCGGACCATGGCCTGAGCTTTGATGATTTGACAACCCTCACGGTTACCAGGGTGGACTTGGCTCCGGAAGAAGCACAATCCGGCGGAAGCATGCTCGCTATGATGGTTCCCTATTTCCTCATCATATTCCTCTTCGCTGGCTCGATGAGTTCGGGGATGGATGTGACCGCGGGTGAAAAAGAGCGGGGCAGTCTGGCTGCTCTTTTGGTTAACCAAGTTTCTAGAACATCCATCGCAATGGGTAAAATCCTCCATGTCATGACCGTCTCGACGCTCTCGGCTATCACGACTTTCTTAGGATTGTTGATTTCAATGTCATTGCCCAATGGCACGAATCTATTCGGTGGGGGCGGTAAGATCTCAATTCAACTTTTATCGTTCAATACCCTGGGGATGATATTGTTGGGATTGCTTTCCACAGCATTGTTTACCGCTGCATTGGTAACGTTGCTGGGAAGCCTTGCCAAAAGTGTCAAGGAAGCCAATACCTATGTCATGCCGATGTACCTGGTGGTCGTGTTGGTCGGAGTCATGACGATGTATATGGATCCATCAAAAAATGTAGCATTATTTTTCGTACCTTATGTGAACACTATCTTTGTATTCAAGGAAGTGTTCATGGGGATGGGTTCGATTTTACATGTATTGATTGCCTTCGTGGCCAATCTTGCTTATGCTGCTATTGGAGTACGTTTGGTTTCATTGTTATTCAACTCAGAAAAGATTCTCCAAACGGTCTGATTCAGAATCAAAGGGAGGGAAACCGATGAAACATCGCTTGGTTTCGACATTAGTCATTGTATTGATCGTTCTTGGAGACGTGTTGTTAGCCGGTTGTGCGACAACTGTAAGAGTCCGTCATCTTGTGCCTGCTCAAATCGACATGTCCGACTATCGCGGTGTAGCGCTGGCAAGCACCGAACCCTACAATTTTGGTTTCCTCGGATACCCACCGAGTACCGTGAGGGATTACACGGGGAACTCCGGTTATAAGATTGCGACCGGATTCGGTTATTTTACAGAAAGCCAGGTAGCCCGTTATGTGACAAATGAAATCTTAAGGGGTTTGAATAACACCGACTACTTCACGGTGTTGCCTCCCGCTCAGACCGATACCATCATCAAGGGTAAGAATCTCGGATACACGACAGCTGAAATGTTTACCCGTAATGGCATTACGGCGTTATTTACTAATAGTATCGACTTCATGGACATTGAAGAGTACATCTACGCTATTGAAAAAGAGATGCTTGTGACTGTGGATCCCGATACCGGAGCCGTGCTCAATCCTGCTGAGAAACGTATAGTCAAGACATACCATCTCATGCAGAAGGTCGCGGTCACCTTCACGTATGAAATCACTGACGTAAGAACAGGTCGCTCCGTTCTCAGCAAGACCCAGACGGTGAGAAGAGAACGGACCTATGATCTTACCGGAAAACCGTTGACCGGCTACGTAGCTCCTTCGTTACAACCGTGGATAGAATCGATGTTGGATGAGATCATCGATCCATTGGTCTATTCGATAGCTCCCCGATGGGAGACTTCCTATTTGAGCCTGATGCCGAACAAGCCGGAAATTTCCAGACTCGAATTCGCCTGGGAAGAGGTACGTCGAGGTAATCTTGGTATTGCCAAGGAAGCTTTCATCGAAGAGTGGAACAAAAGCCAACATATTCCTTCAGGGTATAATGCCGCATTGCTCATGGAAGCTCTAGGCGATATCGACGAAGGGATCGCTCTCATGGACCAAGTCTACCGTCGAAGCGGAAATTCGAATGTGTATGGCATGTTGTTAAAGATGCGCCAGAGGGCAGAAGACCAAAAGAGAGCTGAAACTCAGATGGGTTTCTAGATTATGAATTCAAGTGCACTCATCCTTCTATATACTGGTGATGGCAAAGGAAAAACCAGTGCGGCCATGGGGACTCTATTCAGAGCCTTGGGCCATCATGGCCGCTGTGCTGTCGCTCAATTCATCAAAAGTGAAGAAGTTAACACAGGAGAAAAGGATTTTGCCGAATCATTACAAATAACCTGGAGGAATTTCGGAGTTGGTTTTACCTGGGAAAAAGGTAATGACGAGGCAAACAGGGCGGTGTGTTTTCAAGGATGGGAGACGGTGAAAACATGGATAGAAAGTGCGACCTATGATCTCATCGTTCTAGATGAATTTACCTATCCGTTGAATCTCGGCTATGTACAAATTGATGAAGTAATTACGTATTTGGCCATGCGTCGATCGCAAAAAAACTTCCCTCATTTGGTGATTACCGGTCGAAAAGCTCCTCAACAATTGGTTGACTTAGCTGATATGGTGAGTGAAATCATACAAATCAAACACCATTGGCACGAACAAAAAATCAGTAGCCAAGAAATGATTGAATACTAGAATATATCCTATTTCATGAGTATCCCTAGAAAATTCTTCAACAAATCGGCGAAACAGGGTATAATCGCCCCATGAGGTTGCATAGATGGGCTTGATTGAGATTCATTCGCACCTTCTACCTTTTGTGGATGACGGAGTGCAAAGCAAAGAACAATGCCTTTCGGTGTTGGGTGCTTACAAACAGGCAGGGTTTGATCGAGTGGTGGTAACTCCACATCTTTACAACCCCTATGTCTCTACGCGGACTGCCAATATTCGTTTGATGTACCAGTGGGCTGCCGAAGAAGCTGCCAAAATGGGATTGAAGCTTTTTCTTGGCAGTGAGATATTTATCGGAAGTATCCATCCGGAACATATATTACCGTTCATGTCACGATTTGCGTTGGTCGAGTTGGATTATTATACCAAGCCATTATTTCTCGAGCATTATAATTACATATTGCTCAAGCGTGGATACCATGTAATATTGGCTCATGTGGAACGGTACCAATGGTTTTCTCCAAAGGATCCGTTGGCGAAGAAGATAAAGGAACTGGGTGTCCATTTCCAGTGCAATGTCGATGGAGTGGAATCTGGTGCGGCTGCGAAATGGATTAATTCAGGAATGATCGACGTCATCGCAGGCGATAATCATGGGAATACGGGGGTACCTGAAAAATTGGCAACCCTTTTGCGTAGATATCCGGATATTTCAGCAAAGATGAACTCGTTGTTCATCGATGATGAGAGAATCCAATAGGGGGAAAGCGTATGCTGCTGGATTTGACGGTTTCCAATTTCCGATCGGTGCAGTCACCGCAAACTATTTCGTTTGAAGCTGTGAAAGACAATCGGCTTCCTGAATCGAAGGTAGTGAAAGTTTCGGAAAAATTAAAAGTGATCAAAACCTGTGCGATCATCGGTCCGAACGGGGCCGGAAAGAGTACGATGGTCCGTGCTCTTGAAACACTGAGGGCGATAATTGTTTCACCCGAGGAAGTTGAGAATCCATTGCAACTTCTTGCGGGAACTTCCTTTGCTTACTCTGAGGTGAAAGGCGGTCCTGCCCATATGATACTCAATATCGTCCTGGGAATCGACGAAGAGAACAATTTGCCGATAGTAGGACGGTTCACCTTTGTCGCTGACCGGGAAAAAGTGTATGAGGAATCGTTGTATCATATCGTCGGACGATCCAAGAAATTGATGTATGAACGCAAATTAGTCGATGGCGATACGAAAGAGTTCACATATCATTATCGGTGGGGTAAGCTTTTCAGGGGTGAGAAAAAACGAATGGTCCCAAAGATAACATGTCAACAGCTATACCTCAGTGCTACTGCCCGCAAGGGAAGTTCCACATTGATTCCGTTGTATGAATGGTTCAGTGACTCATTGATGCTTTTACCGTTCGGATTATCGACTCAGAGCGAGAAATTGATTGTCGAACAATTGAACAAACATCCCGGTTGGAAGAAGCAATTGATTGATTTCCTATGGAGTATCGACATTACCGATATTCGTGATGTCCGCACCCAAGAAGAAAAGTTGATCTTCGTGCACACCAATGTAAACCAACATTATGCATCATATTTCTCCAACGAATCTCTGAGCCTGCGACGATTGACAAGCATTGCAATGGCATTGTTCGAAAGTCTTATTGAAAAACGGTGTCTCATTATCGATGACTTTGGCATGTTGCTCCACCCGAACGCTCTCGAGCATCTGGTAAGCGTATTCGAGACAGGCAATGTGAACAATGGCTCTCAGGTATTGGCAGTCGATTGCAACCCGACCTTGCTTCGTGACGGCCTGTTACGGCGTGATGCGATATGGTTTGCTGAAAAGGACAAAGAATCGGCAACAGTGTATTACAGTCTTGCCGACTTCAAGTTCTCAAGATCGAAGGAGCGGACCGAGCAATTGTATATGAACGGCGCGTTCGGTGCATTACCCATCACCAGCGAATTCAGTTTTACGGATGCTGAGAAGAAGGAGCGATGAATATGAAAAGAAAAAAAATTCACCAGGAACCGAAGAAGGCGATGCTTATCGTGACTTCAACGGAGGCCGAAGCGCTGTACTTCTCTCAAATGCGAAAAGATTGTCGTTATACCAACCTCACGGTGAGATGGGCTGAACATGCCGACTCATTGGAAAGCCTGATTTCAATCGCAGCGAAACTTCGAACCGCAGGGAAGTTCGATTCGGTGTGGGCTTTATACGGATTCGATGCGTTCGAAGCGACATTAGACCAACTACGCAGTGCTTTGGAAACAGCAAGAATAAAGAAAATTGGTTTGGCGTGGAACAATCCTGGATTACCGTTATGGTATCTGCTTCACATCCAGACACCGCGATTGCCGATCACTGATAATAAGGTCATCGAGAACTCGCTTCGAGGTCATTTGCCGAAATTCAGTTCAGGTTCCGAGTATTTGCTCAACGAAGGAAGCTCCTTGCATCTCAAGCTCTTTCCTCTGAAAGCTCAGGCAGTTGTCAACGCAGGTACTTACAATTCTTTGGTAGAGCGCAGAAATGGTGGATTGCAGGCTACGAATATGGTAAAATTACTCAACGAGATTACCTCGTACTGTGGGCTCGCCGATGTTTCTCATAATCAAAAACTCATCGGATTGAAGAAGTGATAGCAGATCTTGAACAAGGCTTAACGATTCTTCTCTATATGTTTGCTTTCGCTACGGGGTGCATGACGATGGTGCTCTCCGTGGTGTTCCATATCCGGGAATCATACGAGTGGACGAAATATTTTATCATCTTCCATTCATCGTTGCTGTTGGCAATCGTCTTGCAGGTACTCAACCTATTTGTTGATATTTTTGTCAGCGACACGGTGGGAATTATTTTATCATACGTATTGCGGGGTTTGCTTGCTGCCAATGTAAGCTTTCTCATGGTGTTCATTCCATACTTCACGACATGGGTGATCGCACAACCTTGGCGCAATCCTTTTAAAGCATTCTTCTTCATTGTGGCAGCAGGCTATACCGCACTATCCGTTCTTGGCATGATTTTCGAAAATATCACATCGTTGGGTTCATGGATGGTAATCGTGTTCTGTCTGGTTATCTTTTTTGCCATCGGACTAATCATTAAAAGTTTGAAAACCATCTCCAGGCATGATGTACGGACCGTGTGCCAGGCTATTATTATCTTATCGTTCGTCATGATGCCGCTGCTCATAGTCAGCGTGTTCGTCCCCAGAGTCCGATATATAAGCTATCCACTTTATTTCATGGCTTTTTCCATCATAATCTTGGTCTATCTATTTATCTATTTCAGAAAGATTCCCAAAGTCATCCAAAAAATGCTGACCTTGGACAATTTGGAACCATATCACATAACCGAACGTGAATTCTCAGTGATAGTCGGCATCAAAGAAGGCAAGACAAATAAGGAAATCGCCGATAAGCTTGACATCTCGGTAAACACCGTGAACAATCATGTTGCGAACATCTATGCAAAGATGCAGGTAAGAAGCCGGATCGATTTGTTGAACGTCCTCAGCGAGACATAACGGAGTCAAATAGTATGAAAACAGTTCAAAATCCCATCGTACGCGCATGTGCGAAACCAATAGGATTTTTTCATGATGAACGTCCTGAATCAATGGTGGTAGGCCTTCATGGATTCACAGGCTACCCCGGAGAACTCGCATTGCCTGCGAAACGTGTATTCGAAGCCGGATTCGATGTGATGGTCCCGCGTTATCCCGGCCATGGCACAAATGGCCGTGATTTCATGAAAACGGGAGCCGATGACTGGATAGGCGAAGCCTTGCGTGTTGTTGATTCTGTAAGAGACCGTTATAAGAAGATTCATTTGATCGGGCACTCTATGGGTGGAGCGATCGCAGTAGTGGTGGCCTCACGCCGACCGATTGGGAACATCGTCCTTTATGCTCCGGCCCTCACACTCCCGACATTGCCCTCGAACACAATAAAAATCTTGAGCAAGTTTGTTTCGCGTAAGCGTAAAGAATGGGCTCCCGATCCGAGTTATCCATTTTTTGATGAACGAGATCAAGACGATGATGTGTTTCTCGGTAGCGAGTATTGGTCATGGATTTACCCGAAACAGGTTCATCAACTTGATCTGATCAGGATTGAAGCTGCCCGAGTGCTTTCTTCATTATCCAATGACATATTGGTCTTTACCGGTGGCAAGGATGCGGTGATTCCACAGGAAGCGGGGACCATGGTGGTAAAGGAGGGTAAGGGCAACAACCAATGGGTCCATCTGCCCAAAGGAACACACCTTATTCCCTACGATAAAGACGAAGATTCCCGCGAAGAAGCGATGGAACGGACGGTAGGGTGGTTTGGCCATCCTCATGATCAATAAGTATCCTCCGGTTACAATGCTGCGTTTATACATCCATATTCTCGCTATCTCGGAATTCACTATGATCCTTTCAAAATTGAAAATTATGGGAATAATACACGCACATCGTCAAATACCGGCCTTCAGTAAGCACTCGGTTGTTGCCACTTTTCCCTTTTTACTATAAAACTGAAGCAACTGGCCATATTGAGCCAGGATGCAAGGAGGCATGTTCCCAATGGATGTGAGAGTCCGCTATGCTCCGTCACCGACGGGTTTGCAACACATCGGCGGAGTAAGAACTGCGCTGTTCAACTATTTCTTCGCCAGAAGCCAACATGGCGTGTTTATCCTGCGAGTCGAGGATACCGATCAAGGCCGGTCGACACCAGAAGCTCTACAGGATTTGTACGATACTCTCGGATGGCTCGGAGTGAAATGGGATGAAGGCCCGTTGGTAGGTGGCCCTCATGGTCCGTATATCCAAAGCGAACGCTTTGGCCTGTATCAAGAATATGCCAAAAAATTAGTGGACGATGGGAAAGCTTATCCGTGTTATTGTTCGGAGAGTAGATTGGCTCAACTACGTGAAGCACAGACCGCGGCAAAATCCAAGGAACAGGGATATGACAGGCATTGTCGGAATCTTACCGCCGAACAACGCACGCGATATGAAGATCAAGGTATCAAGCCGGTCATCCGATTGAAAGTCCCCTTAGAAGGCAGTACCACGTTCCACGATGTCCTGATGGGTGATATCACTCGCAAGAACCGTGATGTTAATCCCGACCCCGTGCTACTAAAATCGGATGGGTTTCCCACTTATCACCTGGCAAACGTGATTGATGATCATCTCATGAAAATTACCCATATCATGCGTGCCCAAGAGTGGATTCCCTCGGGACCTTTGCATGTGCTTCTCTATGAAGCTTTTGGCTGGAAGGTCCCCACATACTGTCATCTTCCGATGGTGATGGGTAAAGACGGGCAAAAGCTTTCAAAACGGCATGGTTCCACTTCGGTGAAAGAGTTCAGGGAGAAGGGATATCTGCCGGAAGCTTTGACCAATTATGTGAGCATGGTGGGGTGGTCTTATGATGGCGTGAAGGAATTTTTCACGAAAGACGAACTTGAAACACTCTTCACGTTGGAAAAAATCAACAAAGCCCCGGGTGTGTTTGATTATAAGAAGCTTGATTGGTACAACGGTATGTATATCAGAGCAAAAAGCGATAGCGAATTGGCACAATTGCTGACTCCGTATCTGATACAAGCTTCCTTCGTTTCAGATCCTCCCGAGCAGGAGCACGTATCGTTAATTGAAAAAATTGTTCCGATCGTCAAAGAACGTCTGAAGGTTCTTTCAGATGTGGTTGATATGACCAGATATCTTTTCAAGGACCTTCCGGCACCGAAGATCGAAGAACTCTTACCAAAAAACCAAGACGCTGCTACTACGGTTAGGGCTCTACGAAAAGCATTGCCGATAGTCAAACGCATAGGGACACGACCTGATGAAGAGTTGGAACAGGAAATTGTCTCGATAGCTAATGAGATGGGAATCAAGATCAACGGAATCTTCATGCCGATTCGCGTTGCGGTGACAGGAAGTACCGTAAGCCCTCCGCTATTTGATTCAATCCGTCTCCTCGGTCTCGATACGGCGCTGCTACGCCTGGAGCGGGCAGTTACAATACTTTCGCATCAAATGGGGAACTGAACATGGCAGATGTTACAATGGACAAACTGGTGTCTTTATGCAAGCGACGTGGATTTATCTATCAATCAAGTGAAATATACGGAGGGCTCACCGGAGCGTATGACTATGGTCCGCTAGGGGTCCAGCTTAAGAACAATATCAGGGATTTTTGGTGGAAGGAGATGACTCAGATCCATGACGACATCGTCGGATTGGATGCCTCGATATTGATGCATCCCAAAGTGTGGGAAGCCAGCGGGCATGTGTCAAATTTTACCGACCCGATGGTCGATTGCAAACAATGCAAGAGCCGGTTCAGGTCTGATCAGATTGATCTGACCGCCGGATGTCCGGTATGTGGGACAAAAGGTTCGTTTACCGAACCAAGAAACTTCAACCTCATGTTCTCGACTCATATCGGGCCGGTCCATGACGATGCTTCGATTGTGTATCTCCGTCCGGAAACCGCACAGGGAATCTATGTTGATTTTAAGAATATTGTTCAAAGCAGTCGCGTAAAGATCCCTTTCGGGATTGCGCAGGTAGGAAAAAGTTTCCGTAACGAAATCACTACCAAAAACTTTATTTTCCGTTCATGCGAATTCGAACAGATGGAAATGCAATTCTTCTGCAAACCTGGAAGTGATGACGATTGGTTCTCATATTGGCGTGATCAACGGATGACGTTCTACCATAAGATGGGCATCCGTCCCGCTGCATTACGTTGGCACCGTCATGGAGAGGATGAATTGGCATTCTACGCAAAGGATGCCTACGATATCCAATTCTTGTTCCCGATGGGATGGCAAGAACTTGAAGGCGTACACAACCGCACCGATTACGATCTGACACAACATCAAAAGTTCAGCGGCAAGGATATGGCGTATCTGGACCAAGAAACCCAAGAACGTTATATCCCGTATGTGGTGGAAACTTCTGCCGGATTGACGAGAAATGTATTGATGGCTCTCAGCGATGCCTATGAGGAACAACAACTACCCGATGGGGATATGCGGACCGTGCTTCATTTCCATCCCGCATTGGCTCCTGTGACTGTGGCGGTTTTACCATTGGTGAAAAAAGACGGGTTGGGTGAATTTGCCAAGAAACTCGAATTGGATCTTCGTGAAGATTTCACAACATTCTTTGATCTCAGCGGTGCGATCGGCAGGCGATATCGGCGCATGGATGAAATCGGGACCCCATATTGCGTGACGGTCGATTACCAGACTCTTCAGGATAACACCGTAACGCTGAGATTCAGAGATTCGATGGAACAGATTCGCGTTACCATAACCGATCTGGTTACCACGATCAAACGAGAAACGAAACAATATAAACGAATCGAGGAGTAAGCAATGAATTCTGCATTGCAGGTACTGATAGATAGGGGATTTGTCAAACAGTGTACTGATTTTGAGGCGTTGAGTGACCTGATGGATAAAGAATCGGTGAAATTCTATCTCGGCGTGGATCCGACCGGTCGGAGTATCCATATCGGACACATGGTGCCGTTTTTCGCGATGCATCATATGCAGAATGCCGGTCATCGTCCCGTAGCGCTGGTAGGCGGCGGAACGGCGATGATTGGCGATCCTTCTGGTAAAACCGAAATGCGCAAAATGCTAAGCGTCGAGGAAATCCGGAGTAATAGCGCTGCTTTGAAAGATCAATTGGGTACGGTGGTAGATTTCAGTGAACAACCGGAACCTCCGAAGGGGAAGGCCATCATGCTCAATAATTACGATTGGTTGGGCACACTCAACTATATCGAATTCTTGCGTGATATCGGACGCCATTTCTCAGTCAACCGGATGTTGACATTCGAAAGCTACAAGCAACGTCTCGAACGGGGTCTTTCATTTATTGAATTCAATTATCAATTGCTCCAATCATTCGATTACCTTACGTTATACCGGAATGAACAGTGCCGGCTACAAATCGGAGGGGATGACCAATGGGGCAATATCGTCGCAGGTATTGAACTTATCAGAAGGATCGAAGGATCTGAATGTTTCGGATTGACGTTCAATTTGATTACACGATCAGACGGCCAGAAAATGGGCAAGAGTGAAAAAGGAGCGGTCTTCCTTGATCCTGAACTCTTTAGTCCATATGACTTCTTCCAATATTGGAGAAACGTGAACGACGAGGATGTCATCAAATTCATGAAATTGTTTACTTTCCTTTCGCTCGAAGAAATCGAAGGGTACGATAAGGCCACGATTAATATCAACGAAACGAAAGAGCGGCTTGCATACGAACAGACGAAGATTATTCATGGGGAACTAGAAGCGGAAAAAGCACTACAAGCGGCAAAGGCCGTGTTCTCAGCGGGGATGCCAGTTGCCAAAGAAGGGCTTCCATCAATTGAGTTGGACAAAGCAAAGCTTGATGAAGGCATCGGAGCGCTTGAGTTGTTTTCAATGACCGAATTGTGTAAGACGAATTCAGATGCAAGGAGATTGGTTGAACAAGGCGGAGCTACAATCAATGAACAAAAAATCACCGATATCAAACAAGTTATCGATTCGAAATGGATCCAAGACGGAGAGCTGTTACTGAAAGCCGGTAAAAAACGGTATTTCAGGATAACGGTGAAATAAATGACAGGGATGCTGGACCCGCTATTCCAGTAAAACGAGGTTACCAGATGAGAAGATGCAATACTCTTATCAAGGCGGTTGTCATAACCGTCTGTTTGTGTGTCGTTACGGTTTCGTTTACATTCGCCAAAGGTGCGGCCGAACTTCAAAAAGAACCATTCACAATAAATATGGCGGTAATGCAAGGACCGAGCGGTTTCAGCAGTATAGGGTTGAATCGCAACGATGGAATCATCAAAGATGGTGTGGCGGTCAATCTTTCGGTATACCCGTCACCTGCCGAAGTGATAGCCAGGCTGACCAACGGTGAAATCGATGTCGCGGCGTTACCGACGAATGTAGCGGCAAACCTGTTTAACAAAGGCGTTCCCATACGAGTCGCTGCCACGGTAGGCGAGGGGATGCTCATGCTCCTCGGAACCGATTATACATTACAAAATATCGAAGATCTGGCTGGAAAGACCATTCATATCCCCGGTGCCGGCAGTACCCCCGATCAAATGGCTCGTTTACTTATCCAAGCCTTGGGTTTCGATCCCGAGACAGATGTACTACTCGATTACAGCATCGCAGCACCTGCCCAACTGGTACAGATGCTCATTGCCAAGAAAGTTGAATTTGCCCTTCTGCCCGAACCGTTTGTTTCGGTCGCGTTGACCGGCGAACATAACATCAGGACGTTGGTGGACGTTCAGTATCTTTGGACGTTGCTCACCGGTTCAGCTAATTATCCAATGACAGTCTTGGTCGTATCTGACAAATTCAGTTCCCGGCATCCCGAGCAACTAGCCATGTTGCTCGAAGCTGTTAAAGATTCGGTACAATGGGTCATTGCCGATCCGGAACAAGCCGGTGCCATGATCGAACAGGCAGGAATCATGAAGGCCTCGCTGGCAATCGGTGCGATTCCGAGATGTAATCTCGTGTTTCGTCCGGTGACCGAAGGTAAAATGGCTTTGGCAGATTACCTAACGAACCTCTATTGGTTCGACCCACAATCAATTGGCGGTGCGATACCCGATGAATCATTCTACTTGGACTACTAAATTAGTGCTGCTGATCGCCATCCTCGTATTCTTGTTCGGATGGCATATCGTGGCATTGCTCGTACATGCTCAGGTGATCCTGCCAGGTCCTGCAAAAACCCTCATGGCACTATGGGAAATCTTAGGCTCTTCACCGTTTGCCTTGAATATATGGGCAACGGTATTGAGGGCATTAGAAAGCTTCGTGATCATCCTGGTCACCGGAACCCTGTTGGGAATTGCTGCTGGGTATTCAAGACATGTGCACCAATTCCTAAAACCGTTATTGGCAGTCTGCAAGGCAACACCGGTGATGGCGGTGATCCTACTGGCATTTATTTGGTTCACCAGCGCAACCGTTCCTCTTTTTTCAGCCTTTCTCATGGGATTTCCAGTCATGTTCATCCAGGTCGTCAACGGAGTGCGCAGCATATCAAGCAAACTTGAAGAGATGACCAAAATCTACGGATTGACGAAAAAAGACCGATTGCTCCATCTAACGATTCCATCGTTGGCACCCCATATCATCACCGGTGCCAAATCTTCTTTATCCATGGTCTGGAAAGTAGTGATCGCAGCCGAAGTGCTCACGGTTCCTCGCTACGGCGTGGGATCAAGAATGCAGCTTTCACAAGTAAATCTGGAAACCGACAGGGTGTTGGCGTGGACGCTCATTGCAGTTTTTTTAACAGTCGCCACAGACATTCTTTTTGAGGCCGGACTGCGTTTGCCGAAACAGATCAAACGCATGTCCCATAAAAAACTTGCTTCGAATATGACGATGGCAGGTACCGGACAATGAATATAGTCGGTTTGTCAAAAACATTTTATAAAGATGGTCAGCCCATCAAGGTGCTAGACAATATCACATGTACCGTTCCACCGGGATCTATCACCGTGTTCATGGGTCCTTCGGGGTGTGGGAAAACAACCTTGTTGCGTATCATTGCTTCACTGGAAAGTCCTGACAGTGGAGCTATTGAACTGGATGATACTGAAAAAGGCCAGATTTCTTTTCTCTTTCAGGAACCGAGGTTGTTGCCTTGGAAGAGCGTGTACTCAAATGTCGAATTAGTGTTAAGGAACATGATGAGTACCCCAGCAGAGCGCCATGACAGGGCCATGCATATGCTCGAGTTGGTAGGGTTGTCAAGCTTTGCCCGATTTACTCCTGATGAGTTGTCAGGGGGAATGCGCCAACGAGTCGCCATAGCCCGTGCCTTTGCCTATCCTGCTCGGTTGATGCTCCTGGATGAACCGTTCCAGAGTCTCGATTATAGCAGGAGACGCGGTTTGCTCGATTCATTTTTACAGTTATGGCAAAGCGATCGACGCACGGTGTTATTCGTCACCCACGAGACAACGGAAGCCGTGTTGGCAGCCGATCAGATAGTGTTGTTATCGGATCTTCCCGCACATGTGACTGCACAACTGTCTGTTGAAGGCAAGCAACTGGAACGAAAACTGGATGATCCCGAGCTGCTTACCCTTCAAGCGAGCATGTATCGGACGATAGATCGCTCTTATACATAACCTTGGTCGACCATCGCGTTGGCGACTTTCAAGAATCCCGCTATGTTCGCCCCATCAACAAGATTTCCTTTCGTGCTATAGCGCTCAGAAGCCTGCATCGCGGTATTGTGGATTCCTTTCATGATTTTTTGAAGCTGTTGATCTACAGCTTCGCGGGTCCATTGGATACGGGAACTGTTCTGGGCCATCTCCAAGCCACTGACTGCGACCCCTCCGGCATTGGCAGCCTTTGCCGGGGCAAACAGAATCCCATTGTCTTGCAGAATCTTCACTCCCTGAATGGTAGTGGGCATATTAGCTCCTTCGGCAACCAAACGAACACCGTTAGATACCAAGTGTTTCGCATCCAGTTCGTTAATTTCATTCTGAGTCGCGCATGGAAATGCACAATCGGCCTTGAAATCCCATACTTGGTTTGATTCGCTCCCTCTGCGCGGATAATAGGTCGAACTCTTAAAATGTTCGGCATATTCATAGATTCGGCCACGAGCAATGTTTTTCAATGTTTTCACATAGGCCAATTTCTCGGCATCGATTCCCTGCGGGTCGTAGATACAACCGCTCGAGTCGGATAGGGTAATCACTTTCGCTCCCAATGCGTTGAGCTTTTCCACCGTATATTGGGCAACGTTTCCACTTCCGGATACCAGGCATGTTTTTCCTTCGAATGTCTGATTGAGATCTTGAAGCATGGCAGCTGCAAAATAGACCAAGCCGTACCCGGTGGCTTCGGGTCGGATGTAAGAACCTCCCCATGCGGGCCCCTTGCCAGTCAGAACACCCGTAAAGCGGTTCTGCAAGCGTTTGAATTGTCCGAACAAAAACCCAATTTCACGAGCACCGACACCGATATCACCAGCAGGGACGTCTGTATCTTCACCGATGTGACGGCTGAGTTCGATCATCAGCGATTGACAGAACCGCATCACCTCACCGTCGCTCTTACCCTTGGGATCAAAGTCGCTTCCGCCTTTGCCTCCCCCGATTTGCAACCCGGTAAGGCTGTTTTTTAGTACTTGTTCGAACGCGAGGAATTTCATGATGCTAAGGTTTACCGAAGGATGAAATCGTAATCCCCCTTTGTAAGGACCGAGGGCACTGTTCATCTGGACCCTGAAGCCGCGGTTAACCTGCAAGTCTCCCTGATCGTCGATCCAAGGAATTCTAAACATGATAACCCGTTCAGGTTCGATCATCCTGTCCAGGATTTTATGATGCACGATGTGAGGCAAATCAAAGATTATCTTGTCAACCGATTCAAGAAATTCATTGACAGCTTGGTGGAATTCGATCTGATCGGGATCAGTCTTTCGAATCTTCGCATACGTATCGGCAGTGATTTCGTGCATAATATTTTCTCCTATTTGATAGGCGACTATATCAACCATTTTTAGCTTGGTAAAGTAGGCCCGATAAGGACATAATTACACGAATCCCGTTACAAGCATGTGAGATTGTTTTATAAATATCATCAAATTGCGGATTAACTAAAATTATAGCGGTGTATATTTATCATTACCGCAATGTATAATTATGCAAAAAATATTCAAGCAACACCGATTAATTGCAGGACAAAGATCCATAAGAAGAGTGTGAGCATCGATAATGCTGTTGCAAACACTACCAAATGCCCCGCCAGTTCAGAATCCCCTCCCATTTGATTGGCCATCGCATAAGAAGAAACGGCTGTCGGGCTTGCAAAAAGCGCCAAGAGGATGATGAGATCCGATTGGCGAAATCCGAAAAGGATTGCGACAGTCACGCCGATCAGCGGGACAATGATCAATTTGTTCGTAACGCCTAGGATCAGTTGTTTAAGATTTGGACCGACCGTGGAAAATGAAACAGATCCTCCGAGGACTATCAACGCTATCGGGGTTGCGATCATTGCTATTTCTGCGATGATTTTTTCAAATATTGGTGGGATTTTTATCCCGGTGACTACAAAAATCGCTGCTGCGAACGCTGCATGGATAATCGGATTCGTCATTATACCTTTTATCATCGATTTTACGTTTGGCTTACTACCTTGGAAATAGACCAAACTGATAACGGCCAGAATGTTGATTACCGGAACCAGAAATCCTCCGACTATGCTTGCGGCCCCTAAACTTCCTTTTCCGTAAAGACTGTCTGCAACGGGGATACCAAAAAGAATGAAATTGCTCCGACAACTCGCTTGGACGAGTACTCCACGTTTACGATTATCTTTTTCCAGAAGAGGAATGACGACCATGAAGAATATGAAAATCGCAATTAATGCTGATATTGCATATACGATCAAATCTGTTTTGATGCTTTCGGAGATGTCGGCGTTATAGATGTTCGAAAAAAGCAATACCGGAAGAAATACACGGAAAGTAACATTGTTCATTTCCTTAAAAGTTTGGATGCCTAGGATTCTTGTCTGTCGCAAACCATAGCCCAGGGCGAGTTTGACGAAGATCGGGAAGACAACCAAAAAAGAGGTTTTCAGGTATTCCATGTTCTTACCTGACCAAGGAGAGGCGGATCTGTTCGATATGTTCTTTAAACGGAGGATAAATGATACCAACCTCTGTTATGATGCCTGTGAGATGTTGATGCGGAGTAACATCGAACGCAGGATTAAACACCTCGACTCCGTCAGGTGCCACTTGCACACCTCCGGGATGGGTGACTTCGGTCGCTTCGCGTTCTTCAATGGGAATATCGACACCGCTGGCTATCGAGAAGTCGATCGTCGAAACGGGTACCACGCTATAAAACGGAACTCCGTACAACTTACATAACGCACTTAGCATGAAGGTTCCAATCTTATTGCATACGTCACCGTTTGCCGCGACCCTGTCTCCTCCCAGGAGTACCAAGTCGATGCACCCGTCGCGTATGAGAGTAGCAGCCACACTGTCAGAAATCAGTTTTGAAGGAATCTTGGCTTGCATGAGTTCCCATGCGGTCAGCCGTGCTCCCTGAAAGCGAGGTCTGGTCTCATCAGCATAGACGAAAATATTCTTTTTGCTGTAATGAGCCTCCTTGATGACTCCAAGAGCTGTTCCCCAGCCGGCAGTGGCCAATGCACCGGTATTGCAGTGTGTAAGGATTGTCGCATTAGGCGGAACAATCTCGTTGCCGATTTTCGACATCGCCTTGTTAGTGGCGATATCTTCAGAACGGATAGCATCCGCTTCTTGGTGGAGGACGCCAATCATTTGTGCTGCTGATGAGCATGAAGTTGAATCGTACTTGGAAAGCATCCTGCGAAGAGCCCAGGCGAGATTCACCGCGGTCGGGCGAGATGCTTCGAGCACATCACAGGCTTTTTGTAATTCTACTCTGAAGGCTTCTTTAGATGAATCAAACACATCTGCATATTCCATCGCGGCCAACACAACTCCATAGGCAGCCGTCGCCCCGATTGCCGGAGCACCGCGTACCACCATATCGCGGATGGCAAACTCTACATCACGATAATCAGAACATAGAAACATTTCCTCTTTGACAGGGAGAAGCCGTTGATCAATCAGATGCAAAATCCCTTTTCTGAATTCAAGCGTGATGAATGTCTCGTCCATGGATCCTCCAGATTATGTTATGGCCGTTCGGTAATATCGCTCCAATGAGCGATTGCACTATCGATTGCTTTTTTCGTATCGATTGTCAACAGTTTGCGATGCCGCATCAACACTTTACCCCGACAAATCGTCGTGTCCACATCACTGGATGTTGCAGCAAATACCATTGCTGAAAACGGATCGTTCAAAGGAGTGAGATGCGGTGTGTCCGTATCGATGAGAATGATATCCGCATCCTTTCCGATTTCTAGCGTTCCGCACTCATCAAGCCGGCCGAGTGCTTCAGCACCACCTACGGTTGCCATGTATAGTATGTCATAAGGTTCCATCGATTGAGGGTTTGATTCTCTTAGGGAGCTGAGCATTTTTGCAAGTCGCATCTCCTGGAATATGTCCAGGCTGTTATTCGATGACGCTCCGTCAGTACCCAATGCGACCGATACCTTACGGTCCAATAATCTGGTGATAGGAGCTGCGCCGCTGGCTAATTTACAATTACTGCTCGGGTTGTGGATAACATGGCTGCCTCGTTTGGCGATGAGATCCATGTCATGGTCATCTACGTGGACGCAATGGGCTAGATAGGTAGTAGCACCAAGACAGTTCAAGCGATCTAGATACTCAATCGGCGAACAGCCATGAACCGCCTTACAATCATCGACTTCCTTCTTTGTTTCACTGGCATGTGTGTGTAACCTGCATCCATTATCTGCTGCAAATTTGGATGCATAGCGATACGTCTCTCCACTGCATGTATAGAGCGCATGGGGAGCGATATCAATGGTAATCCTTCTATCAGATCGTTTCTTATAATCTTCAAGTAACAGCCAATTATCTGCGACCCGAGCTTCACTTGAGCGTAGGTCTCCGAACATCGTCAATCCGATGTTCGCCTTGATTCCGGTGGCCAATACCGCTTCACACGTGGCAGGAGCAAAGAAATACATATCTGAAAAGCAAGTCGTGCCAGCCATGATCGATTCGGCTATTCCGAGCAAGGATCCTGTCAAGACATCGTCATAGACCAACTTTTCTTCAATAGGCCATATTTTAGTAAGCCAATCATGGAGATGGGCCACATTGTCTTGCCAATTACGGAAAAACGTCATGCTCAGGTGCGTGTGGGAATTAATCAAACCAGGTAGGGCTATCATCCCTTTCGCATCGATGACAGTAT
>JAAYIV010000038.1 GCA_012523305.1 Spirochaetales bacterium | reverse complement strand
TTGGGCCCAGAAGGACTTGAACCTTCGACCCACGGATTATGAGTCCGATGCTCTAACCAACTGAGCTATAGGCCCAACGTAGCAGATAATACGGATTATTCCGAAGGCTGTCAACAGTATAAATAGGGGGTGAATATTGATAAATATTTCATTCATTGGCCATATGATGGCGATATTGATGTTCTATGGTGAAGGCGGTATTTCACTTCTTTTTAAGATATCATTGAAACCCAAAGATGCTAGTTTTTCCAATGAATTATCCAATTCAGTTTCATGGATCCATCTGACATGAATCCGGATGAACGATGATTCTACAATCTCAATGCCCACTTTGAATGAATTGTTTATAAGGATTCTATAGAGATTGTAAACAGAAGTTACACTTGAGAATGAACCAAGTTGTAAGCGGAACCATCCCGTGTCACCGGGACGATCATACCGGGAATCTGGAAATTGTGGTTCATAGATAATTTCGAGCTTAACTGGTGCTATGCCTTTTTTAAGCATGTCGATAGCTTCGGCTGCAGCCGGCGTAAGATCTATGATTCTCCCTTCCACATATGGTCCCCGGTCAAAGATTCTCACATCTACGTATGTTTCATTCAGTGTATTATGAACTCTTACTATGGTTCCGAACTTCAATGTTTTGTGTGCAGCTGCGATAGCAGTCGGGTCAAAGATTTCTCCGTTTGCCGTCAATGCCTCTGGTTCATCACTCGTGTACCAAGAAGCGATGCCTTCTTCAAAATAAATCGGGCCAGCAGAGATCAACTGTAAGAAAACACATAGAGATACTATGACTATCAAGGCCACTCTTTTCCAATGCTGCAAGGCTCTCATACGGGATAGATTATACATGGCTACTGTCATTTGACAAAGATAATATAGTCGCTATCGTGATGCGGTCGTTCAGGTTGCCTTTTTCACTTGTGTTCGTTATAATCGCCTCCATGAGTGAACAAAATACCATTTCTTTACATTGGGCGGACATATATGCCGATAAGATCGTGCGTGAGAAGGGCATGAAGGATGTATATACCTGTGCTTCGGGCATTACACCTTCGGGAACTGTCCATATTGGAAATTTCCGAGAGATCATTTCTGTTGAATTGATTGTAAGGGCTTTGCGTGATCATGGGCATAAAGTACGCTTCATCTATTCGTGGGATGATTATGATGTCTTTCGGAAAGTCCCAAAGAATATGCCCGAACCCGAATTGTTAAAGACTTATCTGAGAAAACCAATTACCTCAGTGCCTGATACGACAGGGAAATGGGAAAGTTATGCCCAAGCGAATGAAAAGGCAGTTGAACAACTTTTGCCGGTGGTTGGGGTCGAACCTGAATATATTTACCAAGCACAGCGATACCAATCTTCAGTATATGCCGAGGGGATGAAAACAGCTCTCGAACATCGCATGCGGATCAAAGAGATTCTTGATAGATATCGAACCGAGCCTTTACCAGACGATTGGTATCCGGTCTCAGTTTTCAGTAGGTTTACTGGAAAAGATACCACGACGGTCGTAGATTGGGATGGTGATTGGAACATCACTTATAAAGATGATGAAACAGGGCAGGTTGAGACTATCGATTTAAAAGAAACCGGGGCAGCAAAGCTTCCTTGGAGAATCGATTGGCCGATGCGGTGGGCATATGAAGATGTTGATTTCGAACCTGCCGGAAAAGATCACCATAGCGAAGGTGGTTCCTTCGATACTTCCAAACATGTGGTCGAGGTGTTTGGCCACTCGGCTCCCGTTTCCTTCCAATATGATTTTATCTCTATCAAGGGACGCGGTGGAAAGATATCTTCTTCATCTGGAGAGGTGATAAGCCTTGAGGATGTATTGGAAGTATATACCCCGGAAGTGACCCGATTCTTGTTTGTAGGAACTCGCCCGAATACCGAATTTGCCATCTCATTCGATTTGGATGTACTGAAGATTTACGAAGACTATGATACATGCGAAAGAATTTATTTTGGGCTTCAACAAGTAAATGAAAAACGTTTGGCAAAAGAGAAAAGAATTTATGAATTGTCTCAGGTGAGGGAAGTTCCCACAGAGATTTCCTACCAGATTCCATTCAGACACTTATGTAATCTGCTGCAAATTCACAGTGGCGATATCGATGCGGTGATTACCGCCCTCGGGAATGTTGCTCCAGGACAAGTTGACAGATTAAGGCAACGATGTGCATGTGCGTGGAATTGGATAACCCAGTTCGCACCCGAGGATTTCAGATGGACGTTGTCGCCTTTGGATTCAACCCCGATTGAAATAGAAGCCCCTATCGCTACAGCGATAAAGGATCTGGCAAAAGCGATCGAGAGCATGGATATCTCTGATGAAAAGGCTTTGGCTGAAGAAATATATGCAGTGGCGACTCGCAATCAGGTTGAAGCAACCGAATTATTCAAAGTCTCCTATATGATTCTCATAGGTAAAGAACGAGGTCCCAAACTAGCAGGTTTCATCAAGAGCTGCGGGAAGGAAAAAATACTGCCAATTCTCAATAGATATGCATAATCATCTTTCTTTAAGATAAAATACGGCCCAATAACGTCTCATTTTGACGCCATTTGGGCTGTACTTTTACACGTAAGTCAATATGGAGCTGCAATGAAGGAAATATTTTCTTGATATCCTTGAATGCTCGTTGGCGGATTTTCTTGATTCCTTCTCCACCTTTCCCGATTAATATCCCTTTCTGAGTTTCACGTTCAACATTGATGAACGCCCTGATCCATACCGATTGCTCTATTTCAGAATACTCCAAGTCCGATACCTCCACAAATATTGCATGGGGTATTTCTTCGGTTACCAAGGAGATTGCTTTTTCTCTAATGATTTCAGATATTCTGAACTCGAGCGGTTGGTCGGTAAACGTCTCTTCTGAATACATAAGAGAACCTTCCGGAACAATCTTGAACAATTCGATCAATACTTCATCGATCCCCGTATCATCTTTTGCCGATATTATGAATATCGGCACATCATTTAAATATGACGCGATGATAGTCTTGCACGTATCTATTTGGTTGCCTGATACCAGATCTTTTTTGTTTATGGCAACGACAATCGGTTTTCTTGTTTTTCTGATAATATCGATGATTGCAACTTCTTCTGCACCGGGAACACGACTAGCGTCGACAACATACAGTATCGCATCGACATCAGAAAGCGAGGTGACTGCAGTTTCCTGTAATCTTTTATTAAACGCTTTTTCTCCGATGTGATACCCCGGGGTATCCGTGAATATCAACTGTCCACGTTGGTCGGTAAATATTCCTTTGATTGCATTCCTGGTTGTTTGGGGTGTTGACGCGGTGATGGAAACTTTACCTTCGCATATTGTGTTAACCAAGGTTGATTTGCCACTAGAAGGCCTGCCAATTATTGCTATTGAACCACTTTTCATGAAGGCAAGTATAGATGATGGACTGAAATGAGTAAACTGGGACACGGTGTCGAGAAGTTCGATTATTCCTCATCTCATCCGAAAAGAGCGTCTAGCCAATCGTCATAATGTTCCGTATACTACTAGATGTCGATTCTAATACTCAATTCTTAAGACTGGAGACTTTAATGGCAGAAACAGAACAAAAGAATGCTCAATCAGAAATCATGACCGATAAACTGTTGAAGACCCGATCAATCATGCTATCCGGTGGTATTGATAAAGAAAGTGCAGAAAAAGTAATAAAACAATTATTGATTTTGGATGCGGAAGGAGAGACTCCGATAAAGATATTCATCAATTCTCCCGGCGGGGACGTTGAAGCCGGTTTGGCAATATTTGATATGGTGCGTTTTGTTACATGTGAAGTGATCATGATAGGTATGGGATTGGTCGCCAGTGCTGCCGCATTGATATTATTGGCAGTTGATAAAGACAAAAGGCTAGGCTTGCCCAACTCCAGCTATCTTATCCATCAGCCTATGAGCAAGATGGAGGGTGTGGCTACCGATATTGAGATTTACACCAAACAATTGGAAAAGTTACGAAACCGATTGAATCAAATCATCAGCGAACAGACAGGGAAGCCTATTGAAGTGGTGGCAAAAGATACTGATAGGGATTATTGGCTGGATGCAAAGGATGCACTTTCATACGGACTGATCAATAAGATCGTTTCACACCAATCGGAACTCTAGTATTTCAGTGTAGTTGGTATTCATGATATGGGTGTTCTGCGATCTGTATCATGGTATTATGAGAGGTGGGTGGGATGGAGCGGACACGGTATCTTTCTGAATCAGAAAAGAGTGCCGGATTACAATTACTCTATAGATCTGAATTATATAACGGTGTCGGTTTTAGCATGTTGGGCGACACCATCGTGTATCTACTCGCCGTACGATTCGGTGCGGGAAATCTGGCGCTGGGATATATCGCATCAGCAATGTACATCGTCGGAGTGATCCTTCCGATAGTCACCAAAGTTTTCAATGGGAAGAATATATCAAAAGTACAAGCCTTTGTATGGTCGTTAAGAGGAATCATTTCGCTCGGATACCTTCCCCTTTTACTGCTTGACGGATCTCCCGCTGTATTCGTCCTGCTTTTCACCTATACATTATTCTGTTGTGCTCGGTTGATTGGAATCGTCCTTTATGACTACACGGTTAAGACTCTCACAACGAGTAAGAACAGGGGAAAAGTGATCGGCAATATCAATATGGCGTTCCAAGGATCGACCATGATTGCTAAATTCCTCACATTTCTAGTGACTTCGATAGAACGGTTTTCAACATTAGTCACGTTCATCGGACTTCAGATGATAGGAGTGGTTTCCAATAGTATCGCTGCTTGGTTTTTGGGAAAGATTCCATGCAGGACTGTGATTGAACACAATAAAGGTCGGACGATCGCAACAATTTTCAAAGAATCAATGAAAAATAAGGATGCTGCGACGCGCCTTATTCTTTCATGGATGTTTACTGTCGTATCTGTCATCATGGCAATGACAATTCCTTTTATAACTAAAATCTCGGGATTTTCAGCTAATCTCGTGTTCCTTTATACGGTGGGTACGGGTGCAGCGGTGATGGGCTCTGGCTATTTTTGCAAATTCTTTGGCGATAGGCTGGGTTCAAGACCTTTAATCATTTGGAATAGCATGGCTTTGGCTTTCATCATAGTCATCTGGATGATCATGCCCTCAGACAGTCATCCGATGCTACTGATCTCAATGGGTATATTGCTAAATTTTTTTCTTGGGGTAATTAACATCCTTATAAGACGACTCATGGCAGCAGTCATCCCTGATAACGATGGTGTTGCTTTCAATTCGATGGTAAACTTCGTCATCGCTTTTCTTGCCTTATTCGGAGGGCTTGCCGGTGGTGCTTTGGCGACTATCGGAACAAATTCTATCCATAGTATTTCAGTAGGCGAACTGCATTTTGGCAATTCCTATATGTATACCTACCTATTGGCTTTATGCATCACAGTCGCAGGTTCAGTATTGGCTATGGCATTACGAGAGAAGGGAAGCATGTCCAACAAAGGGGCTGCACAAATCATGTTCTCAATGCATGGGTTACGGGCATTCATGGATATTGATCGCCTTGATAGGGTGACCGATCCCATCAAAAGAAAAACATTATTATTGAGCTTGGGGGCGAACCTTACCGGT
>JAAYIV010000037.1 GCA_012523305.1 Spirochaetales bacterium | reverse complement strand
TTCTCAGCTATTGATTAGGATTGAAGCCGTCACAATGGAATTTCACATCCTATCATAATCACCGTGCCCTTCATACCTACAAAAAAGGATGACCGATCGATCATCCTCTTCCTTAGCTGCCGAAGAACAGACTTGAACTGTCACGCCTTATAAGGGCGAGGGATTTTAAGTCCCTTGTGTCTACCAATTCCACCACTTCGGCGCCATTGTCATACTAACTATTGGAGCTTGGTTCGTCAACGCCCTACCATATAAAAACTTTGGCTCTTTTGTGTTGATTCATATAGTGGATGATCTATTTCTTTTGTTTTTCCAGTTTGTATCTGCGGATATCGCTCTATCGGTCTTCACGAATTCATGAAAATGTTGCGACTGAGAGATTGACACATGTGATAAAACCATGGTTAAGTTAGTTATCGCTAACTTATATTTCAGGAGTTGAGCATGCCATTGACATTCGTAAAGGTAGGGGAAACTGCTTGCATCAGGGCAATTACAGGAAAAGACGAAACCCGACGCTTTCTTGGGGACCTCGGTTTCTCACAAGGTCAATCAATTACTGTTGTGGCAGATTTGGCAGGAAATATGATCCTATCGGTAAAAAATGCCCGGATCGCATTGGACAAAACCTTGGCGAACAGAATTCAAGTCATTTGTAAATAATTAATAAACAGGTACGTGACATATGAAAAATTTATCAGATATCAGACCAGACGAAACAGTGATCGTCATAAAGGTTTCCGGAGAAAGCTCAACTATGAGAAGAATCATGGAAATGGGAATCACCAAGGGAACAGCCGTTACTGTAAAGAAGATAGCTCCATTGGGCGATCCGATTGAAGTCACTGTGAGAGGGTACGAACTCACACTGAGAAAATCTGAAGCCAGTCAGGTATTGGTACATTAATAAATTAGCATCTGCTAACGAAACGGAGATACGTATGAAACGCACTATCGCCCTTGTCGGAAATCCGAATTCCGGTAAGACTTCGATATTCAACGAGTTGACCGGAAGTACCCAATATGTGGGTAATTGGCCTGGAGTTACGATAGAAAAGAAAGAGGGAACTCTCAGGAAAAACAAGCACATCAAATTGGTTGATCTTCCCGGGGTCTATTCACTGTCACCCTATTCTCCAGAAGAAATCGTAACGCGAGATTATCTGGTAAGCAAGGAAGTCGATCTTATAGTCAATATTGTCGACGGCACCAATCTTGAAAGAAATCTCTACCTGACCAGCCAACTGATGGAAACCGGAACTCCGGTCATCATCGCGTTGAATATGATCGATGCGGTTAAAAGATCCGGGGCTTCAATTGACAGTGATAAGTTATCGTTACTGTTAGGCATGCCCGTAATTGAAACATCCGCTGTCAAAGGCACCGGTCTGGAAAACCTTGTGAATACCATCGCGGACGAACATGTGACAGCATCGAAACAATTCGAATATTCACCGGAAGTCGAATCGGCGTTATCCGGAATTACAGCATTGCTTCCGGATGCCATCGCACAACATGCAAGACGTTGGCATGCGATAAAGTTGTTTGAAAGAGACCAAAACGTTTTGATTCGGATGCAACTTTCAGATGAGGTAAAAAATAAAATTGAACATATCATCGCTACCACCGAAGCGTCTCTTGACGATACCAGTGAAGGAATCATCACCAACGACAGGTATTTTGCTATCTCGAACATCGTCAGCCAATGCAGTATACAAGCCAAGATCCAGGGAAAGCTCACTTCAAGTGATAAGATCGATAAGGTGGTGACAAACAGGTGGATAGCCATTCCCATCTTCTTTGTTGTCATGTGGGGTATCTATTATATCGCGATACAAGGTATCGGAGAGCTCACCATCGGTTGGATGGAATGGTTGTTCGCCGATTTCATCGGAGCCAATATCCGATTATTGCTCGAATCGGCTGGAACATCGGCTTGGCTGACCAATTTGGTAGTCGAAGGGCTCATCGGCGGAGTCGGATCGGTTCTTTCGTTCGTTCCCCAGATGATGATCCTGTTCTTTTTCCTTTCTCTCATGGAAGACAGCGGATACATGGCTAGGGTCGCATTCATCATGGATCGCGTGTTTAGAAAATTCGGTCTTAGCGGGAAATCGTTCATCCCGATGCTGATCGGAACCGGATGCTCGGTACCGGCGATCATGGCTAGCAGGACAATCGAAAACCTCAGAGACCGTAGAATGACCGTCATGCTGGTACCATTCATCCCGTGTGGAGCGAAGTTGCCGGTATTTGCCCTACTTACGGCTTCATTCTTCTCCGGGAGCGCTTGGGTCGCCTCGTCGATGTATCTGATAGGAATAATCATGGTAATCATATCTGGAATTGTCTTGAAACGTACCAAGGCCTTTGCCGGGGAGTCTGCCCCGTTCGTAATGGAACTGCCGTCCTACCACATGCCCCGTATAAAACAGGTGGCTATCCACATGTGGGAGCGAAGCAAGATGTTCATCAAAAAAGCCGGGACAATCATTGCTTTGGCTTCGGTACTTATCTGGATCGCACAATCTATCGATTGGACGTTCGCATCGGCCGACCCGAGCCAAAGTATTCTCGCTTCGGTTGGAAAGATCTTGGCACCGCTGTTCGTACCCCTCGGATTCGGTACCTGGCAAGCCACGGTAGCCATCATCACGGGATTGATGGCAAAAGAAACTGTCGTTTCGACCTTGCAAATCGTTCTGGGAACAAACGGAGCGGATATTATCGGATTGCATGATGTGTTTAGCCCGTTAAGCGCATACGCGTTCATGATCTTCATTTTACTCGCTGCTCCGTGCATCGCAGCGATCGGAGCGACATACAATGAGATGAAAAGTAAACGATGGACCTTTGCAGCGGTGCTGTTTCAAACCTCGGTGGCATATATAATGGCACTGTTTGTTTTTCAATTCGGCTCATTATTGATTAGGTAAGGTTTCACATGGCAAATGTTATCGTTGGTACCATAGTGATAATCGTCGTCGGATCCATCGTGTTCTCGATGATACGGGCACGCAAGAAAAATACAGACGGCTGTTCAAGTTCATGTGGTTCTTGTCCTTTTTCTTGCGAAAAACGTCATTGACTTACCTGATAGCTTGTTGAGATCGGCGCATTTGTTTATCATAAGAGCGATGGAACAGAAACAGCGGACGACTCTTGATCAAGAAGCATTGGTAGCCCTTGAAGAAAACCTTCCTTTTTGGAAAGTGCTCTCCGGTCAACAAAAAGAAACATTATTGGCTTCGACCGCGCGGTTTTCTTATAACCGGTGGAGCCTGCTACATCAAGACAGGTCTGAGTGTACCGGATTGGTCATGGTATTACATGGCCGGCTGCGTGTGTATATCGTTTCGGATGGCGGCAAAGAGATCACATTGTATCGGCTTTTCGAAAGGGATGTATGCATCCTTTCCGCTTCGTGTCTGATCAGGAACATCACATTTGATGTGTATGTCCAAGCTGAAACAGATACGACTGTCCTGCGAATAGCCACGGATGCTTATCAGAAGCTTGCAGAAAATGATTCGAGGGTTCAGGACTTTACCAATCAATTGGTCTCGTCGCGTTTTTCGGATGTGATGTGGGTAGTCGAGCAAGTAGTATTCATGAGTATCGACAGGCGCTTGGCCATGTATTTGCTTGAGATGGCAGCGATGAGCGATAGCGATACGTTCAACACTACCCATGAAGCTATCGCGCGGGACCTGGGCAGTGCCCGAGAAGTCATTACAAGGATGCTCAATCGGTTTCAGGAAGAGAACTTGGTGACCGTCTCCCGAGGGACGATCACCCTCCGAGACAGAGACGGTCTTTACAAGCTCACCTGATTATTTTCAGATTCCCAGCATCGTGCGAAGCATCGCTTCGTTTCGTACTCCGACCTGTTTGCCAACGGCCTTTCCTTCTTTGAACACTATCATGGTTGGGATGCTCATTACTTGATACTTCATTGCCAATTCCTGTTCGTTATCGACATCTACCTTGCAAATACTGGCTTCTTCTGCTTTCAAGGTTTTGTCAAACGCATCAAGAATTTCACCTTGGATTTTGCATGGTCCGCACCATGCTGCCCAAAAATCTACCAGGACCGGGACTTTGGAATTCAATACATCGTTTTCAAATGAAGCTTCGGTTACATGTTTTATCATAATATATCTCCACATTTTTATTTTTTCACATGATGCGACAATTGAAATGAAATGACAGTGACCAAGTCACCAATATATTTTGTAATAATTCCAAATATATGATATATTGTAATCAATTCAGATTTTCTGATCAAAATATTATTTCTATAAGGAGAATTAATTATGGAAGAGACACGTTACCAGATGCCGCTCATCGGAGAACTAGCTCCCGCATTCACCGCGGTTACCACTCAGGGGATGATAAATTTCCCCAATGATTACAAAGGGAAATGGGTCATCCTTTTTTCACATCCGGCGGACTTCACCCCAGTGTGTACCACCGAATTCATGACATTTGCCACGATGATGGATGATTTCAAAGCTCTGAATACCGAATTGGTCGGACTTTCTGTCGACTCGCTGTATGCCCACATCGCATGGTTAAGAAAGATCAAGGAAATCGAATATAACGGTATGAAGGATGTTGAAGTGACATTCCCCTTGATCGAAGACATCCGGATGGATGTTGCCAAAAAGTACGGCATGATCCAACCCGGGGCATCGAACACCCAAGCCGTTAGGGCTGTCTTTGTCATCGACCCGAAGGGAGTGATCAGGACCATCCTCTACTACCCCCTTTCGACCGGTAGGAACTTTGATGAGATAAAGAGAATTATCCTTGCTTTGCAAAAAGCCGACAAGGACCATGTGGCAACCCCTGCCGATTGGCGCCCGGGCGATGATGTGATTGTCCCGACCGCAGGTTCATGCGGAGTTGCGAAAGAACGGATGGAGCAACAGAACGATGACATGTATTGTCTCGACTGGTTCCTTTGTTTCAAGCGTGAAGGACAGAAGAAACACTAAACATAGTGGATGCAAGTATGCGGGCGGCTCAATTTCGGCCTGTCTTACTTGCATCCTGTTTATATAACGGCTAGGATGCTCCCATGAACGACACTATGGGATACATGGTCGACACCCATTTCCACCTCTTGGAGATGGCAAAACGGGGTGTAGATTGTTCATCGCTCTTGGAACAGATTGAACAGCTTGGCTTTTCTGGCGGGATGGATATCGGGTCCGGTTGTTGCGATGTGCAAGAGCGCCTGTTGTTGGTACAAGGTCATCCCTCAATCAAAATTGCCGCCGGGATAGGACCTTGGGGAGCTCAAGGAGATAACGATATCATCTCACTTGTGCGAACATCTGCTGCGACATGGGAGCATGTTCCGATTGATTGTATCGGCGAGATTGGTTTGGACAATTATTGGAAGTACGGTACGGTAGAACGACAAATGCAATTATTTCTTTACCAACTCGACATCGCCAATGAATTACACCTACCGGTGAGCATTCACATGCGTGACGCTGATGAGCAGTTAAAGGCAGTTCTGGACTCAAGGGAATTCCCTTTCGGTGGAATACTCCATTGTTTTTCATCACATCTCAAGATTGCCCGTAAAGCGTGCGACAAAGGGCTCTACGTATCCTTCGCTGGAAATATCACCTACCGGAATAACGGACCTCTGCGTGATGTATTTTGTTCGATTCCCTTATCATCGATACTTCTTGAAACCGACAGTCCGTATCTTTCACCCGAACCATTAAGAGGTAAAACCAATACGTGTGAACATATAGTGCATACGTATCACTATTGCGCTAATTTGCTGGGCATTGAAACAGAGCTGTTAGCCAAGACCGTGAAGGCCAATTTTGAACGACTTACCGGTTGCTATGGAAAACACGCCGTAACGGGAGTTCGATAACAGGCGCTGTCTTATCAAAATGTATTCCCACATCAAAAATCGGATCCAGCGATAACAACACATCATCAGCGACCCACCCTTCCAATACATCGTTCGGTATGATCGGTTTATTCTGTGCCTCAACAATCCACATGAGTCCCATCGGATACGAATTGTTTATGTACTCATCAATATAACGGGCTGAAGGGGCCAGAACGGTGATAACTTGCAGCGAATGCATTTTTTGGACATGTTGCAAAGCGACACTTTTGGTCATCTGCGGATTTTGTTCGATCAAGATCGGATTACTGTCTTCTAACCCGGCGGTGATGGTTTCGACTATCTCATAAGCATGTATATCATTTTGATCGTACAGAATAGCTACCGGGTGTGTGACATACGACAATTTTTCGTTTACATGTGTTACCGCAGCCAACCATCCTTCATCATCGGGCAAGGTATTCAATACCACATCGAACAGAGTTCCTTTATCGGGTGACATGCCAATTCCGACCATCACAGAAGGATGCGCGCCAAGCAGTTGCTCATCGTTCGAGCTTATCAGGGTAACAAGCGGACTGAACACCGTGATCTGCGGATGTAGCTGTGCAACCCGCTTGGCCAAATAATCATGTAAAGATTTCGTATCAGACAATTGCACATAGCTTATTTCATCGATGACAAAACGTTTTCCTTTCAATACATATCTTGCTTTTTCACTTAACAGCGTCGATCGGTCGAAATTCATATCCAAGTAATATCGGTCCGTGAACAAAACGACTGTCGGCAAACTGAAATAGACCAGGGTCAAAACACCGCATATGAAGGCAAACGCAATGATTATTGATGCAACTAAGCGAATAAATCGAGATGACATATACGTACTCTACTCGTCCGGCTCGAAGCGGTCAACAGCTTGTCACAACGTTTTTTCCGAGAAATAGATGTGTTCGATACGGTTGACCAATTGCGTACAAAAGCGATAGAGTTTTACATGATACAACATCCACTTAACGAATAAGGAGAGGATAGATATGGTTTCCTACAAGGAACTTGGCTTGGTGAACACCAGAGATATGTTCGCGAAGGCCTTCAAAGGTAAGTATGCGATTCCTGCATACAATTTCAATAACATGGAGCAGCTCCAGGCAATAATCCAGGCATGTGTCGAAACTCGTTCCCCGGTAATTCTTCAAGTATCGAAAGGGGCGAGAGATTATGCCAATATAAATTTGCTCAGGAATATGGCCAAAGGCGCATCCGAATATGCCAAGGAACTTGGATGTGAGATTCCGATCGTCCTCCATCTGGATCATGGAGACAGTTTCGAAACCTGCAAGGAATGCATCGACAACGGGTTTTCATCGGTGATGATTGACGGATCCCATTTTAGTTATGACGAGAACATTGCACTGACGAAGAAAGTTGTTGATTATGCGCATAAATTCGATGTGACCGTCGAAGGAGAACTCGGCGTGCTGGCTGGAATCGAAGATGAGGTCTCTGCCGAGCATTCAACCTATACACAGCCGTCAGAAGTGTTTGACTTTGTTTCAAAGACAGGAGTCGACTCCCTGGCAATCTCAATCGGAACAAGCCACGGAGCCAACAAGTTCAAACCCGAACAATGTACTCGCAATGCAGAGGGCATTCTTATTCCCCCCCCGCTTCGATTTGACATTCTTGAGGAAATTGAGAAAAAACTTCCCGGATTCCCCATAGTCCTTCACGGTTCTTCTTCGGTTCCGCAACAGTATGTGAAAATGATCAACGAATATGGCGGTAATCTTAAAGATTCCGTAGGGATTCCTGAAGAGCAATTGCGCCGGGCTGCTAAATCAGCCGTGTGCAAGATTAACATCGATAGTGACGGTCGCCTTGCGATGACAGCACTGATCAGGAAAACTCTTGCTACCAAACCCTCGGAATTCGACCCTCGAAAATATCTTGGCCCGGCGAGAGATGCTTTGCGGGACATGTATAAACACAAGAATATCAATGTTCTCGGTTCCGCAGACCGAGTCAATATCGCATAAGAATTACGACAAGGTTGAATCATATGTTCAGCCTTGTTTTACATTTGTGAATAAAATGGCTTTAACTACAGCACATTCCCCTTTGACGAGCAATATCCATTATGGTATAGTTGCCTTCGTGCAGGGATAATGCATAGTAATCTAATTATCAATGTTGTTTCATTGAGACAAGAGGAGTGCGATTGGCTACCAAGGATTTACGGATCAACAGACAGATCAGGGCAAGAGAAGTATTGGTTATCGACGCCGATGGCGAACAAAAGGGTGTGATGAACCTCTATGACGCAATAGAACTGGCAGAGCAGTCGGGACTTGATTTGGTCGAGGTTTCACCCAATACCAATCCTCCCGTATGTAAAATCCTTGATTTTGGCAAGTTGAGGTATGAGCAAGAAAAGCGGGTCCGTGAGGCTAAAAAGAATCAGACAATCATAAAAGTTAAAGAAATCAGGATGCAACCCAAGATTGAAAAACACGATCTTGAGTTCAAGACAAAATTCATCACCGAATTTTTGGGTGAAGGGAACAAGGTCAAGATTTCTGTTAGATTCAGAGGTCGAGAAATGGCTCACCCCGAATTGGGCAAAGCGGTTCTTGATAACATACTTGAACTTCTTACACAAAATGGAGTAGCATACAATCTTGATCGCAGTGCTGTGATGGAAGGACGAATGATGTCCATTATTGTCAGCCCTGCGAAAACGAAACGTTAGCAAAATCATCCCGTAGGGGTTGAATATTTTACTGCTGCTCCAAGGGTTCTTGTTCCTTGTGAGCGCGAAAGAGGTAGTCATGCCTAAAATGAAAACAAGAAAATCCGCAGCAAAGCGGTTCAAGGTCACAGGGTCAGGCAAAGTCCGTTACAAGAAAATGGGACTGCGGCACATCCTTACGAAGAAGAGCTCCAAACGCAAACGAGATTTGCGGCACAGCGGTGTTCTTGACGCATCAGAAGTACAGACCGTGAAGGTCCTGCTTCCGTACGAATTCTAAGGAGGGTGAACAATGCCACGAGCAGTTGACGGAACAAAACACAAGGACCGAAGAAAAAAAATTCTTGATCAGGCGAAAGGTTACTGGGGACGCAGAAGTACCAATTATCGTATCGCCAAGGATGCGGTGACCAAAGCTGGTCAGTATGCATACCGCGACCGCAAACGGAGAAAAAGAGATTTCAGACAGCTTTGGATCGCCAGAATTTCTGCTGGTGTTCAGGCGGAAGGTTTGAATTACTCTCAATTCATGCACGGTTTGAAGCTTGCGAACATTGAGATCAACCGCAAAGCTTTGTCCAACATGGCTATTGAGGACAAGGTTGCCTTCTCTCAGCTTGTTGCACAAGTTAAGACCGTCTTGAACTAAACAAGGAGGGGTATATGATGTCTACACTGGACAAAGTCCAACTTCTCGAACAAAGGATTGTAAAAGCAACTGTTTATATCCACAATCTCGAAAAGAAGATTGAGGAGTTGGAGGATGAGGTGAAAGTCCTCTCCGTCCACAATGAAGAGTTGCAGCAATATGCTGACAGCTTCAATGCCGATAGCAAACTTATCGAAGAGAGCATCAATAATGCTCTTGACCAACTTTCTACTATTGAAGGACTTGATGATGTCGAATTGCTTGATGCAACCGCTTCACAGGATTTGGAAGAAGCAGATAGGTTTACCGCTGGCAGCGGGATATCGATTAATGAGGTATCCTTGGACGATCTTGTCAAGTGAGGACTTTTACAATGCTCCCGAACGGAACCTAAGATGGTTCCGTTTTTTTTCTTACTGTGATAGCATGTAAGACAGACATGATAGGCCTGCGGTGTTTGGTAAAGAGACAATTCTCTTGGCTCAAACTACAACCATGGGAGACGGCATAGTCTGGTTGCATTGCTCCGGCGGAGAGGTCTGCCTCTTTGAGCAGGAACAGAATGCCAGGCAACTAGTTTCCCCCTTGAACCTTAGGTTCAAGAGATATCCTCCGAACTGCACCGCAGGTCATTTTATAGGAATTCCAATGGCACAAAAGCAATCACATTCCAAATATCGGGACATCTTGACCGATATCGTGTATATCACCTTACCTTCGGATTTTAAAAAAGATGGTTTGAATTTCCCGTTTGATTTGTCAACACCGATTCCGGTCCAGCTGCCACCCGGAGCCACATCTATTGATACTCAGACCGGCATCAGCATCGAATCAATAGCGGCAGCAATCATCAAGCTGCTTGCATATAGACCACATCATGAACACATTTCGTATTACCGTAGCATGCTTCTGGCGATGCAACCGGATGTCGAGCAAGAACTCCAACTGGCTGCGATCGCAAAAGCTAAGCAGAAAGATTATGAATTTGCCGAAGAACTCTTTCTGGCAGCTAGTTCAATCAATCCGTCAGCGGAAGAACTGTATGTGAATCTTTCGATCCTCTATGGAGAGCAAGCCCAGAATAGCCGAGAACATCACGATGGAACGGGATTTGATTATTACACGCAAAAGCAAGTTACCGTTCTCACCGATGGTTTGGAAAATAATCAAAATTCAGAATTGTTGTTGTCGGAATTGGGAATGCTCCATCTGTTTCTGGGTAATGAGGAAATCGCTCTGGATTATCTTAACCGTTACCTGACTATCGCAACACCTTCTGAAAAACAAAAATCGATTGCCAAACGAGCTGCCGAAATTTCCAGGAAAATTGAGGACGACACTACCCTATTCGCTGCATTCGATGAGATGCAGTTAGGTAACAGCGATCAAGCGTTACGCCTTGTCGAATCCTTTATCGAGCACCAGCGAAATTCATGGAACGGATATTTTATCAAGGGATGGGCACTACGTACCCAACAGCGATTTGAAGAAGCCGGTGAAGCTTTTATCCGATGTCTCGAACTCGGAGAAAAAAACGCCGATATTTATAACGAACTTTCATTGTGTATGGCCGGATTGGAGCAGCACGAACTTGCGAAGGATTATATGGAGATCGCTGTCGAACTTGAACCTGATAATGTGAAACTCTTAACAAATCTTGCTTTTATCTGCTTAAGAGACGAATCATATGAGACAGCTCATGAATTATATACCAGGGCAACGTCAATAGATCCCAACGATCTTTTGGTTCAGCACCTCGGTTCCGAATTAAAGAAACGAATCGACTTCGGGGAGGACGATGATGTCATCGATGCCTGAAGCACGCGTGTTCCATTGCATTTCCGTCGACGATACGTTTGCCTTGGGTATAAAAATCGGCGAAGCGAGTCCTTCAGGCTCTGTCATTTCTTTGCAGGGCCCACTCGGATCGGGGAAAACGGTGTTGGCCAAGGGTATCGCCGTCGCGCTGAACATCGATGAACCTATCGTGAGTCCCACATTCACTTTGGTACAGGAATATTGTGGTACCCGACGGTTACACCATATGGACTTGTATCGTCTCGAAGGACAAGAGGAATTTGAGAGTATCGGCGGTGAAGAGTTGTTGTATGGTGACGGAATCACGGTAATCGAATGGAGCGAGAAAATCGAAGCATTGCTCCCACCCCATACAATTAACATTTCTATTTCGATCAATGATGACCAAAGCCGAACCATCACGCTCCGGGGTTTACGATTATGAATATTCTGGCAATAGAGGCAGCTGGCAATACATTGCAGCTCGCTGTAAAAACTATCTCGTCATTTTCGACTAGTGCTGCGCAAACAGGGCAACATACGAGTGAATTGATCATTCCAAGAATTCTGGAAGTGTGTGAAGCAGCCGATATCACAATGAAACAAATCGAAATGGTCACCTGTACGAATGGCCCTGGATCGTTTACCTCTCTCAGGGTTGCCATGGCTACCGCAAAAGGAATTTGTTTTGCAAACAGTATCCCGTTAGTCAGCATCGGAACACTCGATGTCTATCATTATCCAGTAAAAGATGTGAACATTCCAATTGTAGTTGCACTGGATGCAAAAAAACAACGGTATTACTGTACACTGTTTGAGTGTGGAAGAAAGATTATGGGCGATCTTGACGCAACGGTAGCTGAATTCGTACCTTTCATCAAGCAATACAGGTCAATCTATATCACAGGACCCGATGCGAATGAATTTGCGCAGAAATTATCAGCGATCGTACCGGACATCGATATTCAGATAGACATTTTGATACATAGAAATTACTGTGAAGGACTAATGGCATTGGCATTGTCAGAATTTGCAAGACGTGGAGCTGACGACATTTCAACAGGACCGACCTACATCCGCAAAAGTGATGCGGAGATGGTGTTGGAGAAAAAATTGAAAGCCGCACTTCAACAGGTAGGAGAATAACATGAGTACCGAGACATCAAAGGCCGACATGATTATCATAGGAGGAGGCCCTGGGGGCCTTTCAGCGGCACAATACGGAGCGAGAGCCGGTTTATCGGTCCACGTATTCGAAGAAATAGCACCAGGCGGACAAACCTTGATCGTAGACGAATTGGAAAATTATCCGGGATACGATGAACCTATCACAGGATTTGACCTTGCGATGAAATTTGCCAATCAAGCTGAAAAGTTCGGTGCGGTGATCCATTACGGCGGTGTTGATGCGGTAACCCATAAGCAAGACGGATCGTTCGATGTGCAAACTTCCGAAGGGTTGTTCAATGTACCGGTGGTGATAATGGCTACCGGTGCAAAACGACGCGAATTGGAAGTCCCCGGAGAGCTGGAATACCAAGGCAAAGGGGTATCCTACTGCGCGACATGCGACGGACCTTTTTTCAAGAATAAAAAGATCCTCGTTGTCGGAGGCGGTGACAGTGCGTGCGGAGAGTCCTTGTTTTTATCAAAACTCACCGGGCAAGTAGTGATAATACATAGGAGGGATCGTTTCAGGGCACAAAAAGGAATCGTCGGCCTTATGGAACATGATGATCATATCGAAATCAGGCTTTCACATATCGTAAATCGTATTGAAGGTGATGGGAAACATGTTACCTCTGTCAACTTACATGATATTGCTAACGATCGTGATTACGACGAAGCTTTTGATGCGGTGTTTATTTTTGTCGGTGCACTACCGAGAACCCAGTTGGTGCCTTTTGTAGAAACAGATGAGAGTGGATATATCAAAACCAACAGTCACATGCAATCTTCAGTCCCAGGCTTGTATGCGATTGGCGATGTGAGAGACACTCCTTTCAGGCAGGTCGTCACCGCTGCATCAGACGGTGCCGTCGCCGCCCACAGCGCTGCAGAATATATCGATGCATTGCATGGGCGTGCGTATCTTTAACTATTCATTAAATTGGAAGCGTTTCAATTACCAGCCGAATTGTCTTGACTGTTCACTGATTTCAGTGGTCTAATTAAGACATGAGAATACTGATGGTCTCGAGTGAGGCAACCCCATTTTCTAAGACTGGGGGACTTGCCGATGTTTCTTCGTCTTTATCGACAGCTTTGGCCAAACTCGGTCATGACGTCCATGTGATACTTCCCAGATATGGGATTACCCCTAAGCCAGAAAACACGATCAAAGGACGTTCTTTTGATGTGGAATTTCCCGATGGAAATCAATTTGTGACATGTTTCGACACCATGCTTGACCTAGTGCATGTGCATCTGATCGAGCATCCGTGGTATTCCGAACGCGAAGGAATTTATGGACAAACTTCATTCTCACCGTATATGGATAATGCGTTACGTTTTTCTTTATTGAATAAAGCTGCGTTGATATGGTGTAAAGAACACCATTGGAAACCCGACGTGATCCACTGTCATGATTGGGCTACCGCTTTGGTCCCCTATCTACTGAAGCATGAGAGATCTACGTTTTTTTCAGATACGTTATCGGTATTTACCATCCACAACCTTGCGTACCAAGGAGAATTTCCAAGGCTCGATCTGCTGCTTTTGGGAATCGGTGCGCATGAGAAGTTTTTCATGGGCGACGGAATCGAGAAACGATTCAACATGATGAAAACAGGCCTTGAATGGGCTGATGTCATCACCACTGTTAGCAAGACCTATGCAAAAGAAATCCAACAAGAACAAATGGGATGCAATCTCGATGGGTTGTTAAGATCCAGATCGCACCATGTATTCGGGATATTGAATGGGATAGACACCGCTCAATGGAATCCATCGACAGACCAGTTCCTACCGGTTCATTTCTCAGCAGAAGACCTTTCCGGAAAACAAGAAATCAAACGCCGTGTACAAAAACGCTTCGGGCTCCCCATCGATGACAAGGTAGCACTGATTGGCATCATCAGCCGGCTTGCCCAGCAGAAGGGATTCGATGAACTGCTCTTCGGACAAATGAATGCGCTCGAACACATCCTGGAAACATTTTCCACCCAGGTCATTATCGTAGGTACTGGAGACAGACAGTATGAAACCATGTTGAAGAAGATGGCGACAAAACACTTGAATTTATCGGTAAACATGATATTCAGCGATGAAGCCGCCCACTTGGTTGAAGCAGGAAGTGATTTCTTCCTCATGCCGAGCAGATATGAACCATGCGGACTTAATCAGATGTATTCATTGGCATATGGTACGATTCCTATCGTGAGAAAAACAGGGGGCCTGGCTGATTCGGTTATCGATATCGATCACAATGAAGAAGCAGGCAACGGGATAGTATTTGAAGAAATGTCATCAGATGCTATAGTTAATGCGGTAACGCGAGCCATGAAATTGTTTTTAGAAGAACCTGAGACCCTATTGGAAATGCGCAAGCGGGGGATGAAGGTTGATTTTTCTTGGAATCATTCGGCTCAAGAATATGTGAAGATCTATGAAGGGTTAAAAAAGAGGTGAGACAATGGGCAAGAAAAAAGCAATAGCAATCGTACTTGGAGGCGGCAGAGGGACTCGGCTCTACCCACTTACAAAAGATCGCTCAAAACCTGCAGTTCCATTTGCCGGTAAATATCGACTTGTAGATATTCCTATTTCCAATTGTATCAACAGCGGAATCAAACAAATCTACATTTTGACTCAATTCAATTCAGCTTCATTACACAACCATATCGCGAATACCTATATTTTCGATACGTTCTCAAACGGATTCGTTGAAATCTTGGCTGCGGAACAAACCTATCATAACAATGATTGGTATCAAGGAACCGCAGATGCGGTACGCAAGAATCTGAAGCATTTTGCCGACCAACAGCCTGACTATTATATCATTCTTTCCGGAGACCAGCTGTACCGGATGGATTTTGAAGAAATGCTCCGCCAGCACATCGCCAGTGAGGCAGTGCTCACCATTGCTGCAAAACCGGTATCAAGGGCAAATGCTACCGGATTGGGAATCATCGGCGCTGATGAGAAGGGCTATATCACCAAGTTCTATGAAAAACCCGCACCCGATCTGGATATCTCGGATTTTAAGATTCCCGAGAAGCTGATGAAGACCAGCTTGCACATGAAAGTAAACGAATCGAACGAATATTTAGCGTCGATGGGCATTTATATTTTCAATGCCAGAGTCATGGAAGAGATACTCCAATCCAATACATCGACCGACTTTGGAAAAGAAATTATTCCCGATGTCATCAAGACCCACAAAGTCAGCACATTTTTGTTCGACGGATTCTGGGAAGACATCGGAACCATCAAGGCTTTCTACGATACGAATATCGACCTCGCTTCGATTTCCCCGGCATTTAATTTTTACGACGAAGAGATGCCGATATACACCCATAGGCGTCATCTGCCGGCCACCAAGGTAAATTTCTGTACTATCAGCAGTTCACTCACGAGTGAAGGCTCGATTATTACCAATGCATATATTGTGAATTCGATTATCGGTGTGCGTACGCTGATCGAATCAGGGGCAAGTTTGGATGGAGTGTACTGCATGGGAGCTTCATATTACGAAACAGATGAAGAGAAACGTGATAATACCAAGAAAAAAATACCGAACATCGGAATTGGCAGAGCTTCGATTATCAGACGTGCGATCATCGACCAAAATGCCCGAATCGGTGATAACTGCCGCATCGGAATCGATGATATGCAGAGAAACGAAGGTGATTTCAACAATTATTCAATCCACGATGGTATTATCGTAATTCATAAAAATGCCGTAATTCCTCATGGAACGATACTTTGATTTCATTGAATTCACTTATACAGCGAGCGACGGGTTCATACCGTCGCTTTTTTAGGCAAATGAGTATTTATAGACAGCTTCCCGCACAGGAATATCGGAGGGCACGAACTCAAGTGCCATCAAATCGTTCAGACTTACCCATCTCACTTGTTGGTGTTCATGGAGGGATAGCCGAACCGGATCCTTCGTTTCGACCCAAAACGCATGCAAATGGAACAATGTGTCGCGATGGATAAAATCATGTTTATGAAAACATTGTCCAACATGAACCGAAAGACCGAATTCCTCTATGAATTCCCGTGCCAATGATTGTGCTGGAGTTTCTCCCCATCTATGCTTACCCCCGGGAAATTCCCACAAGCCTCCGATAGCTCCTCCTTGTCTACGTTGAGCCACAAAGTATCTACCTGATACAATCAATACGCCAGCTGTTGTTATCCGTTCTTTGGTCGATTCATAGGCCAACTGATTTTTCTCCTATAGTAAAACGGCTTGAGGGAATAAAAAATGCATTAAAGCGCAGGCAAGGACGACAAATCCAAGATTACGTTTGTTCTTTTCGATCAATTTTTCAGTTCGTTCAAGCATCTCCTTCTCAAAACGCCTTCCCTCTTCCTTAACAGCCTGTTCTCCTTTCTGTTTGAATCGAACCATGAAAGTCAGACAGTAGACGACCAATAGCAATATGACAACGACCGGGATAAAATCACCAATCAGTATCGGGCCGGGAAGAATCGGAAAAAAGATCTTAATCGCTACGATTGCCAGACCTCCCAATAATAACAACAATTGGGTCCTAAAGTTCGTACGCAATGAATTTTTCAGCCGGATAAAAATCAGTAATTTGCCACCGTAATAATCTACAAGCAGCAGTCCAGAACCCAATATCATGTATAGAACAGCAAGAAAATATCCTTGTATCATATGGCTTTTTGTTCCAACAATCTGCAAGCATGGCCTACGTACTCGGTCAATTCATCCGAATCAAACCACCCGTGCGATGTTCTTGCGAGCATGCCCGCTTTCTGGTGAATTACCGCTGCATTGACAGCAGCTATCATCGGCTCGGCATGTTGAGCTAACATAGCACCGATAATTCCAGCAAATACATCACCGCTTCCAGCGACTCCGAGGGCATTGTTCATACCGTCCACGACCATTGGAACCGAATATTCTCCGTTACCGTCAAACAACCACACCACATGGCTCCTGTATACCAAGACCACATGTAGCATGGCAGCTATTTTATGCATCGACTCGATAAACGATTCACTTGAACTATTTACGATTGAGGTCTCTTGGGCTAACAACGGCATGCCAAGTCTTTCCAGCATCCGATGCAGTTCACCCGGGTGCGGAGTCAGTACGACCTTATTCAACGACAGGTTAGCTAGTTTTCCTTTTGAAAAAAGACTCGCAAAGATCGTGATCGCATCAGCATCCAATACCGTCGGAATCCCGCTGGCTAGAATTTCAAACAATTGCTGTTCATGTTCAAATCCCCAACCGGGTCCGGCTACCAAAGAAGAAAATTCTGAAACTAACTCATCTGCCAGAATAGTTTCTCCTTTCATTATTGATCGAACTATAATTGTAGGTGAAGTCGTTGCGACAACCGAGGAAATCTCATCGTCACAACAAATGGTAACCAATCCCGCACGAGAATGAAATGCTGCCTTTGCAGCCAATCTCGGAGCTCCCGTATACTGTCGGCTCCCAGCAAAGATTCCGATATGTCCCCGCTTGTTTTTATAACTATCCTCTTTCAAGCGAACCACTTCAATGTCACTTTCATCACAAAGCAGAGCACTCTTCTCCGCACGAGCCAACAGTTGTGGTGGAAATGACGGATTCACTACGATTACCTTCCCCCAGGCTTCTCTTGAACCGGGATGATAGCATGCTGCTTTTTTTAACCCCATGGTCGCGGTTATGTTTGCATTGATGTTAGGATGAACGCTTTGAAGCGTATCCGAACAGCCCGAAGGTATATCGATAGCCCAGATATGAGCTCCCCGCTCGCGTTGTCCATTCAACAGTTTGACTAAAAAGGCAGCTTTTCCGGTCAAACTTCCCCTCAATCCAGTCCCAGCGAGGCCATCGATGATGATATCGGCATGTTCGATCAACGTCCGTACCTGCGGTTCTATGTCTTCGGCTTCGACCGACAGCTCATACGTTGTAAGTCCCAGTGAAGCGATCATCGTGCGTTGGATCAAACAGGCATTGGAAATGTGAGAACCGACAAGCAACACACCGATATGCTTGAAATCATCCAAATAAGCTTGCCGAGCCATGACAAGGGCATCTCCCCCGTTGTTACCGCCACCAGCGACAAATAACAATTTGGACGTTTTCACTTCTTGCCTTTCGGTATTTTCCAGAAAAGCATTCCAGCCCTTGATTCCTGCCTGTTCCATTAAAACAAGTTCGGGAAAACCCCATTGGCGTTGGGCGTCGCGATCAATTTGCTCCATAGTCTTGGTACTTACCAATGCTTCCATACCGTCATGATAATAGCTGCAACGCTACTGGTCAATGCAGAGGTAACGGATATATCATGCTCAATCCAGTAGCACAATAATCTTATTTCGTGTTACTATATGAAAAGTATGACAATCTAGTACCTATCAGGGGGATAATATGTCAGAAATCATTCGATTCGGAGTCTCGATGGAAAAGGAGCTGGTTGAAGAACTGGACAAACTCACCATCAATCAAAATTATGCGAATAGAAGCGAAGCGATTCGTTCTCTCGTTAGAAAAGAATTAGTAGCCAACAGCATTCAAGACGATGACACGGAGGTGACGGCAATTGTCCAATTGATTTTCCATTATACTGTGCAGTTGGTAAGGAATCCTATCGATCGATACGCTTCCTTACGCCTCATCACCAATCTCCAACAGCATCTTGAGAAAAACATCTGCATGAAAATCCTCATAGTTTCAGGCGTATGCAAAGAAGTTCGAGCCTGGGCCCAAGAACTTATCGGACAACGACACGTAATCGGAAATCTTACGTTTGTCGCTACCGAAGATGTATTCAAGGGGTTGTATTGATGAGTTCGATAATCACATTAGATCAGGTGGAAGCCGGCTATGGTAAAGATCCTGTGATCCACAATGTCTCCTTCTCGGTTGAGAGCGGAACCTTTGTTGTGATAATTGGCCCCAACGGAGGTGGAAAAAGCACGTTACTGAAACTATTATGCGGAGCTCTATCTCCAACTTCGGGTACCGTTACGGTACTTAACACGCCGTTGAACTGTGAAGCGGCGAAAAGATGCGTACGTATCCAGATCGGATATCTTTCACAAATCCAACAGGATCCGAAGATTGCCATATCAGTATTTGAAAGTGTACTCATCGGCCGATGGGGATCATCTTTTTCTTGGTTGCACCGATGCAAGAAAGAAGATTATCAAGCTGCATGGGACACCTTGGAGCTTATAGGAGCACAGCATCTGGCGACAAAGGATATTAGGACACTTTCAGGTGGGCAGCGTCAAAGAATAGCTCTCGCTCGTGCTCTTGTTCGCAAACCGCCGTTGCTTTTGATGGATGAGCCGACCACTTATCTGGACCCTGAAAGTAAAGATGAATTTATTCAATTGATTCGATCTCTACATAAAGAATTGCATATCACGATGATAACAGTCACACATGAACATATGCCGCTTATGAAACATGATCGATTGCTGAAAATAGAGGACGGTCACATATTCGAGTTAAATGGAGAAATGGCATGAACGCATTAATCCAAGCTTTTTCTCTACCCATCATCAGGAATGCTTTTATTGGCATGGTAATCGCCGGGGGGACATTATCGCTATTGGGAATCATTATCGTCTCATTGAATCTTACTGCCATCCGTTTCACACTGATGCATACGGGGCTATTGGGTGCAGCCGTTTCCACTGCCTTGGCCTACCCTCCAATATTGGGAGCTTTTACCCTGGTAGTCCTTTCTTCTGTTCTCATGGCTTCGATCAGTAACAAACGTTCGATTTCCACCAGTTCTGCGAGCGGTTTGATCATGACGGGTTCATTGGCAGGGGCTTTTATCATCCTTGCGGTATCCGGAGTCCCCGCGATGCACGTGTTCGATATCTTTGCAGGCAACATATTGATGCTTACGAGCGGAGACCTCATTCTTGTTTTTGCTTTGGGAATTTTCATTCTCCTTTTCTTCTCGATTGCCTACAGGGAAGTCCAATTAGTATTGCTTGATAAAGAAACCGCCAGGAACTTGGGCGTACCTGTAGATGCCATTGCCATGATCATGTTCATTCTTCTAGGTGTCGGGGTGGCCACAGCGTTAAGACTTGTAGGGGCTTTGCTAGTAGACGCTTTGATTTTGCTCCCGGCAATTGCCGCATTGAGAATCGCCAGAAACTTTGCGATAGCCTTAGTGCTCAGTTCGGCATTTGGCATGCTTTCTTCCATCGGAGGCTTTCTCATCGCATTGGCATTGGATCTTCCCGTAGGGGCAAGCACTGCACTGGTGTCAGCGATTATCCTAGCTGTCTCGTTACTATTTCCAAAAACCACAGTAAATCACATCGAATAGGAGCATATGTTTATGAAAAAAAATGTATTTGTCATGATCTTCGTCACGTTGATGTTCATTGTCAGTGTACCGGTGTTCACCCAAGCTTTTACCGAAGTCCAGCGGGAAGAAGCGGATTCACAAGTTGTCATAGCTTCGACTTCTTGGGTATCTGCAATGGCTGAAGCAGCGGGAGTGCACGTAACCAAGATTTTAGCTCCTCTAGAGTTAAGGCATCCACCAGAGTATGATTTCAGACCTTCAGACATCATTACTGCTGCTGAAGCGGATGTCCTTTTGTGGGCAGGTTATGAGAGTTTTATGAACGAATTGGCTCAAGCTGCAAAAATCCCTGAAGAAAAAATCATTAAGGTTTCAACCAATAATTCTCCGGACCTACTCAGAGTATCGGTGAGTAATCTGGCTTCCCGGTTGAAGACAGAAGAATACTTGAACGATTGGCTAAAGGAGCTTGATGAATTTGAGCTCGCTGTTTTGAATAACACTAAGTTACACAATACCGGAAAGATAAAAGCTGCGGTGCAATTTCACCACCAGAGTTTAGCCAAATGGCTGGGATACGATGTTGTCGCGGTGTTCGGTCCTGAAGAATTGACCCTTGGTCAATTACAGACAATCGAAGCACTTCAACCACAGATTATTATTGACAATTGGCATAATGCCAGTGGCCAATCTCTCGCGACAGCTGGCAGGACCTATGTCCAATTAATCAATTTCCCGGGTCAAGGTGAAACAACATCGATTCTAGAGGTATTGAGATATAATATGGAGTTGCTCGGGCTATTGTGACAATAGCCTTGACATATCGATTCTTTTTAATTACCGTTTGTGTGTCATGGGGTGGCCATGTGAGGCCTGAGATCAAACCCGTTGAACCTGATCTGGATAATACCAGCGAAGGGAGACATGTTTCTTCCGCTATGAATCCCCATCGACAGCAAACCAATGGAGGAGGTGTATCATGAAACACCGTTTCTTAAGTTTGGTGGTTGTCATCCTTTTAATCTCGTCGCCCATATTTACCGCGGCACAAAAAGAACAACCCTACCAACAGGACAATGCTATCACAGTTTATGCGTATGATTCTTTCGTATCTGAATGGGGTCCAGGGCCTGCCGTAATCGCGGGATTCGAACAAAGTACGGGGATAAAAGTACATTTGGTTTCGGTAGGCAACGCCTCAGAACTGTTGCGTCGTGCACAGTTGGAACGAAACAATCCGAGAGCCGATATCATTCTTGGTATTCCGAACGGATCGTTGGGACAAATGCGAGATTCAGGATTGTTCGAAGCATATGTCCCGCGGGCGATGAATGAAATCTTTCCGTTCTTACATATCGATCCTGATAACGTATTCATCCCTTTCAATTACGGAGTATTCTCGTTTATCTATGATTCCGATCATATCGATACGCCACCTGTCTCGATGCAGGATTTGCTTGACCCCACATGGAAAAAGAGCATTATCCTCATGGATCCCCGCACATCGAGTGTCGGAATGGGACTTCTTGAATGGTCATATGCCGTATATGGAGAAAATTATATCTCTTGGTGGACAGCCCTCAAACCAAATATTCTCACCATCGCTGATTCATGGTCGTCAGGCTATGGATTGTTCACTCAAGGCGAAGCACCGATAGTCATCAGTTATACCACGAGTCCCGTTTATCACATCATGGCGGAAGATACCGACCGTTATGTTTCCACGGCATTTGAAGAAGGCAATGCGCTGGTAATCGAAGGTGTCGGTATGCTTACCAGTTCAAAAAACAAAGATGGAGCGAAAGCATTCATCGAATACCTGCTGACCGATGCCCAATCGACTATTGCCGTTGCAAATGTCATGTATCCCGCGAATATGACTACCGAACTTCCCCCTGCCTTTGACGTGATCGCGCAACCAAAGAAATTGTTGAGTATTGACTTTGAAATCCTTGTAAAAAATCAGGATAGATGGCTTACTGAATGGGTGGAGGCAATGAGCAGATGAAACAAGGTGCTCCCAGATCTGTCTATCAACACAGTTCATTCTATTCATTGATAGGTCTTCCTGGATTACTCATACTCATCGTGCTTTTTATTATTCCTCTTGCGATACTTTTGTTCAACGCTTTTGTCGATGACGCTGGCACTGTTACTTTTCAAAGAATTACATCGATTGTAACGAACCCCTATATCATACGGATATTGGCCTTCACATTGTTCCAAGCATTTTTGAGCACGTTCGTTTCAGTATTGGTAGCCTTGCCCGGAGCATATCTGACATCCAATTTTGAATTTAAGGGAAAACGTCTGATCAAATCACTTTGCATGGTTCCGTTCGTATTGCCATCCATTCTTGTAGTATTGGGATTCGTGATATTTTATGGTAACAGCGGGATGGTAAATCGGATGTTGATTCAATTGTTCGACTTGAACGAACCACCTTTACACATTCTCTATTCGTTCAAAGCCATTATCATGGCCCATGCTTTTTATAACATACCGATCGCGATGGGTCTCATCTCATCGTATTGGGAACGTTTGCCTGTGAGCGCAAACCAAGCAGCCTCTACACTAGGAGCAAGAGGCTTCACAACATTCAGGACAATTACGCTACCCCGGTTGACTCCTGCGATCATCAGTGCTTCCACGCTGGTCTTCTTATTCTGCTATTCAAGTTTTGCTATCATTCTTGTTCTCGGGGGCGGCCCTCAATTTACCACGATGGAAGTTGAAATATACCGTGAAGCACGAATTATGCTCGATACCAATGCTGCCGCTGCGTTAAGTGTAGTTTCAATCGTCATAGCATTATGTTTCGTCGCAGTCTATTCATACATGCAGAACATCATGAGTAACCAGGAAGAGTTTACAAGCCCGTTGAGTACTAGAAAAAGGATGATGGGCTTACGTAAACCCACATTTGCTGCCGTGTTCCTGATCATTGTTTACTCGATGCTTCTGGCGATATTCGTTTTGGGCCCGATGATCGCAATTGTCGTAAGGTCGTTTCAAGCACCGTTAACACGAACGAGCCAGATGGAATTTTCACTTAAATGGTACCGACAATTGTTTGGATTTTCGCAGTCTTTTCTATTTACCAGTGCGATAACCGCGATACTCTATAGCACGGCGATCGCTTTTGTCACGGCATTAGTTTCGTTGATTACCAGTACCATCACATCGGCAATCCTCTGCTCGCTAAAGCAAAGAGGAAGACTATTGACCGAATTGCTAGCAATGATGCCGATGGCTGTTTCATCTGTGATCATCGGGTTGGGATACCACATAATCTCTTCAAGACTATATGGGTCGACATCCTGGAAAATGATTGCATTGGTGATGGCTCATGTCGTCATTGCCTCTCCTTTGGTGTTACGAACAATTTTACCTACCTATAGGAGTATTCTGCCAACATACATGCAAGCATCGATGACTTTGGGAGCAACCGTTTCAAAAACCTTCAGAAAGATTGAGATTCCGTTGCTGCGTTCAGCGATGGTAACCGGAGCATCTTTTGCATTTGCCATCTCCATGGGTGAACTTAACGCGACTCTCGTCTTGTCTGATTCACATGTCATCACCATACCGATTGTCATGTATCGCCTTATAGGGTCGTACAATTATAATGCTGCTTGTGCATTAGGCTCGGTCTTGATTCTTTTTTATATCATCATATTTTTCATAGCTGAATCAATCAAAAGGAAAAAATATGCCTGAAAGTGCTTTAGTGTGTAGCAATTTAGAGGTCGCATATCCAGAATTCACACTCAGTTTGGATTTTTCCATATCAGAAGGTGAATTAGTTTCGATTATCGGTCCTTCGGGTTGTGGCAAGAGCACTACATTGCAACTCATCACAGGGTTACTGAAATGTGAAAAAGGCACTATCAGGTTGTATGGCAGAGATATTACCAATGTACCGATATGGGATCGCCAGATAGCGATGGTGTTTCAGGATTATGCCCTCTTTCCTCACCTGAATGTAGAACAAAATATTGCTTACAGCTTAAAAATCAAACACATCGGAAGAAAGGAACGATTGCAGACGACACGCAGCCTAATGGAATTGGTAGGTCTCGAAGGGTATGCGAAAAGAAACATCGCCCAACTCAGCGGTGGCGAGAAACAACGTGTAGCTTTGGCAAGGGCTTTGGCATCCAAGCCAAAATTACTACTGTTGGATGAACCGTTATCAGCACTCGATGCTAAATTACGCAAGCATCTGAGACAAGAGATTCGCAATATTCATGACACTACCGGCATCACCACGTTATACGTCACTCACGACCAAGAAGAAGCCCTCACATTAAGTGATCGTGTTTTGGTGATGAATAACGGTAGAATGGAACAACTGGATACACCGGAACATGTATATGCAAAACCTTCCACCGTCTTTGCTGCAAAATTCATGGGAGAAGGAACATTACTTCCATATGATGTGATTCCTACGATATTGGTCTCTACCGATAAAGGTCCTGATAAAGTCGTTTTCCGGAGCGGTGGTGAAAACAGGCAGATATTTTTTCGTCCTGAACGTGTGATCGTACACGATAATCCTGAATTGGCATTTCCTGAATTTCTCCCCCATTTGAGGTTTAATTCATGTAAAGTTGTTTCCTGTGAGTATCAAGGCGGCCGCTACCTACTCGCTTGCAACTGGAACGGGTATACTATACAAGCATTCGCACGGATGAAACCGCTGGGTGATGCTGTTGTTTTAGGAGTAAGGATGAGTGATCTCACCGAATATATCGATAGTGTGATCAATAAACATTGACTTACCATGCTGAAGCGAATAACTTCCGATTGCGGTATAGTAGGATGAAAGGTGATGAATATTAGTGAGAAAATCCAATTGGCAAGTTCTTAATAAGACATGTGCAAGACTCAATTCATTGCTAGTGGCTTGCAGCACGCTTATTTTCATCTTTATGACACCACATGTGCTAGCAACAACGATACAAGAGACTCCGTATGCCCTGGGAGTTAAAACCGATGTGTTCTGGTACGTAAGCATCCCTGATGAAATGCATCTTGACCAATTACCCATTCGTAGCCACACAGGCATGAATTTTACCTTTCAGCCGGTGGCGTTCGAAATCTCTGACAACCTCCAAGTCTCTTTGGATTTGGATGTTGCCTTTGTTTCCGAATCATTTGACTACGGTAACGTGGTATGGAGTTCATTCTTCGCTATCGGAGCGGGATTGGATATGGTGATACGCTTAGACCAACATTTTTCGATCGCTACGAATATCGCTTATATGGTGAGTTCGTATTCGAAGTATCTGAGTCCTTCCAATTTATTAAGGGTATCGGTGGCCGGAGAATTATATCTGATTGATCAAAAACACATCCTATCTCTCACACTTCCAATCAGGTATTACTACAGGCCTGATTATCATTCGTTCAGCGTTGGGGTTGGGCTAAAGTGGCAACTGACCGGTATTCCTGTTATCAGGGAGCAGCTATGAGACATACCAGACTGATAAGCATCATCAGCCTCATAACTCTTTTTATCATCACCTTCACTTCCTGTGAACTCTTCATCGATCCTCCTATAGCTCCCGAATATCACCTGCTCGTCATTTCCTTGGATTATAAGAACACTTCAACCATAAATCACTTAGAAGGAACCATCCGTGATGCAAAGGAATTTGCAAAGGCAATCGATGAATTAACAGACCAATACCGTGCTACGTTGTACACTCATATGTTGTTACAAGAAAGCTCAAATGCCGATCCGCTTGCATCTGATTACCCGACGATCGAAAACATAAGAACCAAATTGAGTGAGATCAAATCATTGATGAAAGAAACGGATATCCTCATTGTCTATTACGCGGGGCATGGCGTTGATGGCTCAGGAGACCTGGTCGTTAATCCTACCGCCTTTCCTAATAACTCTGCTATTTATCCCATCGATTCGTTCGTTGCAGATATAAAAGAAATAAAAGGATCAAAGGTCTTGATCATGGATTCATGCTACAGTGGGAATTCGGTAACCGAATATCCTGATATTGAGGATAATATCGTCCAACTACGTGAGTCATACGATCCTTCGCTCTTTGTCATATCCGCATCGACTAAGAATCAAAAATCATATGAATTAGATTCATATACAAATCATGTCCATGGGAAGTTTACTTACAGTCTGCTAGAAGCTTTGGGTTGGAACCATAATCACACCGATGAAGTAAAAGTCGATGGGGAAATCACCACGGTAGCGGGAACACTAGGATCTTTACATAGCATGCCTGCCATGAACAACGGTAAAATTACTGTGAGGAGTTTGTTTGACAACACACGGAGGATTCTTTTTAAACTAGATTATGGCAAACAGCTTCCGCAAACAGGTGACGGCCCGATTGATATGGTGTTATTCGGTCGTTAGTCACTATCTACGAGATGTTGTTTTTCTTTATCTCATCGATTTCATCACGTAACAACGCTGCCTGTTCGAATTCGAGATTCTTCGCATGCTCAAGCATTTCACGCTCAAGATCATGAATATACTTCTTTCTATCGGAGGCAACGAGCAGATTGTACTTGCTTCTGAGTACTTTGATATCATCCTTCTGGATTTCCTGCTTATCTTGCTTCTCACGGGTTATGATATCTTGTATTGCTTTCACTATCGTCTTTGGAGTGATACCGTGCTCCGTATTGAATGCTTCCTGAATAGAACGTCTTCTGTTTGTCTCGCTGATAGCTTCCGTCATCGCATCGCTCATTCGATCGGCATACATTATTACCCTTCCGTCCACATTCCTTGCGGCTCTTCCAATCGTTTGGATAAGACTGGTGGCCGAGCGTAAGAAACCAATCTTATCGGCATCCAATATTGCGATGAGCGAGACTTCCGGCAGATCAAGACCTTCCCGCAATAAGTTGATTCCCACCAGCACATCATACGTCCCAAGGCGCAAATCACGTAACAATTCGACACGTTCGATGGTCTCGATCTCTGAATGAAGATACCTGACCCGCAATCCTAGGTTCGCCAGATAATCACTGAGATCTTCGGCCATCCGCTTGGTCAATGTCGTTACTAACACTCGTTCATGTTTTGCGATGGTAGTACGAATCTCACCATACAGATCTTCCATCTGCCCGACAGTCGGTCTGACTTCCACTATCGGATCCAGTAATCCTGTCGGACGGATTACCTGTTCGACAACTTGTGCCGATTCCGTAATTTCCCTTTTGCCAGGAGTAGCGGAAACATAAATCCTTTGTCCACAGGTTTTATCAAATTCATCATATTTCAATGGTCGGTTATCTAAAGCAGAAGGCAACCTAAATCCATAATTTACCAAATTCAGCTTTCTGCTTCGGTCCCCTTCGTACATGGCTCCGATCTGAGGTAACGTGACATGGGATTCATCGATAAAGGTTAAAAATCCTTCGGGGAAATAATTGAGTAACACCGGAGGAGCTTCTCCTGGCATCCTATTTCCCAATGGTCTCGAATAGTTTTCGATTCCCGAGCAATATCCTAATTCCTGTAACATCTCCACATCATACTCGACACGGGTCTTGATACGTTCCGCTTCAAGTAATTTCCCTTGGGAAAGGAAAAACTCATGTTGCCGGCTCATTTCTTCCTTGATCCGATCGATAGCGGTACGGATTTGTTCGGGTGGCATGACGAACTGCTTCGCCGGATATAATGTGAAGGATTGTTCAATCGATAATGTATTGCCTGATACTGGATCAAACCAAGTGATGCTTTCGATTTCATCCCAGGAAATAGTGATTCTCACCGCTGTTTCCATATATGAAGGGCAGATTTCCAATACGTCACCCCGCAATCTGAATGATCCGCGTTGCAGTATCACATCGTTACGGTCATATTGCATCCTGACAAGCTGTTCGATGTCTTCCTTATGATCAAATGTATTACCGACAGTAAATGTTTTTACCATATCCTTAAGCGACATAGGATTGCCTAACCCAAAGATACATGAGACTGTCGCCACGATGATGACATCGCGGCGTTCCATCAGGGCAAAAGAGGCAAAGAGCCGCAATCTATCGATTTCTTCGTTGATATCAGCATCTTTTTCGATATAAAGGTCTTTACCCGGGACATATGCTTCTGGTTGGTAATAATCGTATGTGGATACAAAATACCCGACAGCATTATCGGGAAAGAATGATTTAAATTCCCTGAATAACTGGGCGGCCAATGTTTTGTTATGCGATAGGATCAACGTCGGTCGTTGGACTTTTTCGATGATCTTTGCCATCGTAAAAGTTTTTCCTGATCCGGTTACGCCTTTTAATGTTTGCCGTTCAAATCCTGATTCGATTCCCGCTGCCAACAATTCTATCGCATCAGCTTGGTCCCCTGCAGGTTCATAATCGGCAGCGACTTTAAATAATTGCTCGTTCATCTTACAGCCCATTCCACTGTTTCTGGTCGTTGTACCAATTCGATTTTCAGTGTCTTTCGCTCACCTTTTCGCACGACTTCGACATCGACGATCTCTTGGGGGTGTGTATTCTTTAAAGCAGCATATAAATCAGAATAATCAGAGATGCCTTGATTATTTACCTTGACGATAATATCCCCGCCAAGGTGAATAACCGATGCACCATACTGGACTCGTTGGGTTCCACCTCGTAATCCGCCTTTTTCAGCTTTCCCGCCACTTTGAACCTCTGATACCAGAATACCTTGTGAAACACTCAACGAGGCATATTCGATTATGCTCGCATCCAGTTGCACCATCCGGATATCAAACCATCCCCTTACGACTTTACCAAACCGAATCAAATCTGGAATCACCGATATTGCCGTATCAACCGGAATCGCAAACCCGATTCCTTGAGATCCTCCGCTCGTCGTATGAATCGTCGTACAAATCCCCACCATTTCACCACGCCCGTTAAGTAATGGTCCTCCGGAATTACCTGGATTGATCGCAGCATCGGTTTGGATCATTCCATTGATCACCGTATTTGTCTCTGTTCTTACAGGACGGCCCAATCCGGAAATAGTACCTATGGTCATTGTACGGTCATAGCCGAATGGATTGCCGATCGCAACAACTTTTTGACCAACTTTAAGCGTGGTTGATGTACCGAATTTTATTGGTTCCAATTCCACATCCTTTTCCAAATCGATCTTCAAGACGGCCAAATCGTTCTCAAGATCAACCCCGATCAATCGAGCCTGATAGATCGACCCATCATAGAGTCGTACAGTCAGACTCGTAGCATCAGAAATCACATGGGCATTGGTCAACACATAACCATCAGCGGATATCACGATTCCCGACCCGGTACCTTGCTGTGGCAATACTTCGAGTAATGTGTTTGGGTTTGATTGGCTAACGGTGGTAATATGGACGACACTCTTATTTGCCATCTCATAAATCTTGATGTTTTGCATTTCATCGGCACTATAAGAATAACTACTCATATCGCCTTCGAACAACGCGATCCCATCATCACCATAAAAAATATTATTTACCTTGATTCCGGCTAAATCGAGTAGGCCTACTTCACCTTCCCTTTCAAGAACTCTTTCAAGAGCTGCCCGCTCAACAGCATGCTGCTGTTTTCTTTGTAGGGATCTAGTCCAGATGAATATACCTGAGAATACGCCGGTTGCGATGACTACGAGAAGCACTACCTTCAAAAAGCGCAGGAAAGGATGCGTTTTCATGTTCATACTCTACCGTGTTACCAAGATGATGTACAGCATCAACAAGTAGCAAATTCCAATGTGACTTTCCAAGATCCTCTTTTAAATAAAATGAAGGACCAGATTGCTACAAGGATATTGCTTAATGCCATTCCCAACCATATGCCTTGAGTACCCAAGCCAAAAGCGAGAGGGAGAATATAAGAAAAGGGAACTCTTAATCCCCACAGCCGCACAAGGTTCATCGTCATAACAGGTTTGGTCTTGCCACCTGCTTGAAATGCCCCGCAAACAACCGTATAAAGAGCAAAAAATACTACGGAGATCGTGGTAAAACGGAACATTTGGACTCCGTATGAAACCACTTCGGGATCATCAACGAAGAATCTGACCAGATAGTCTCCGAATGTGAAGACCAAAGCCATTCCGATACTGATGAAAATTCCTATGGTCCATAATCCTGTCCTGATCACTTGCTCAGCCTGACCATGTTCGCGTTGTCCTAATTTACGCCCGGCAAGAACAGCACATCCTTGGCTAATTCCCTGAGCCGGCATATTAAACAAAGAAGTGACTCTGTTGCCAACTCCGAAAGCTGCTATCACCGCCGAACCGAAACTATTCACCACCCCTTGGATGACCGCAAATCCCAATGACGATAATGCTTGTCCAATCGATGCGGGAAGCCCGATCTTGAGCAATAGTCCGACTGTCTTTCTTTCCGGTCGCATCAAACGGCCTTTTACCTGAACTCCCTTTCGACCGCTAAAAAGAATGAAGAGAGAGACTGTGCACGAGATAGCACGAGCGATGTTCGTCGCTATTGCCGCTCCGGCCACATCCATCGCAGGAATCGGACCGAACCCGAATATCAATATCGGATCAAGAATCACATTTAACACTACTGCGGTGGTTTGGACATATAGAGGAGTAACCGAGTCGCCCATTCCTTGCAATGTCCCGCGGAGCACCATATCCACAAAGAAGAACGGCATTCCCAAGAATGTAATAGCCATATACTGGCTCGCATACGTAAATGTAAGTCCTTCTGGAACTTGTAAAAGACGAAGCAACGGGACAGTTAGAGTAGTTCCTAAAAGTAACACCACAATCGACATGAACATGTTCAACGTCAATACTTGAGAGGCAAGAAAATCAACTCGCTTACGATTTGTCCGATCGGCACCATGAGCCTGTGCGATCATCGTTGTTCCAGCGATAGAGAATCCAACCCCGAAAACAATTATGAAGTTGGAGATATTCATGGTTATCGAAGGTGCGGAAATCGCTTCTTTGCCTAATTTCCCAAGATAATAGGCATCCACCAAATTATAAAGTGTTTGGAGGAGGTTTGATGCCATTATAGGTAATGAAACCTTCATCAATTGTGAGAAAATAGACTTATTAGGTTGAAGTTTCATACTTTTATCAGCATACTCTCTTACCCTATAAAAGTCATCTACCTTTACGAAATCTATGTTCTAATCAGATGAAGAATCATTGGTTGACTACCTTTGCCGACACCACCGTAATATGCTACAATCGGCACATTGCTGTACAACCCCCTTTGGAAGGGGTGGAGGTGTGAGATGGAACCGGTAGTTGAACTGAAAGAAGAGCGAAGCATGAATTTTCTTGAGAGGATCATCGAAGATGACCTGGCGAATAATCGTGTACCGGACAATACGATTGTTACCCGATTCCCACCCGAACCAAACGGATACCTGCATATCGGACATGCAAAAGCTATTTGTATCAATTTCGGCATGGCTGAAAAATATAATGGACGGTGTCATCTCAGAATGGACGATACAAATCCAGAGAAAGAGGAACAAGAGTACATCAATGCGATTCAAGACGACATTCATTGGCTTGGATTTGATTGGAATGATTATTTTTATCATGCCTCCGATTACTATCAGACACTCTATGAAATCGCATTAAATCTGATTAAAGACGGTAAAGCGTACGTGGATAGCCTTTCAGCGGAACAGATGAAAGAATACAGGGGGACGCTTACCGAACCGGGGAAGGAAAGTCCTGATCGAAATCGGCCGATAGAGGATAACTTAAGGCTTTTTGAAGAGATGCGCCAAGGCAAGCATGCTGAAGGTTCTTTGATACTCAGGGCAAAGCTTGATATGGCGAGTCCTAACATCAATATGCGTGATCCCGCCCTTTATAGAATTAAATTTGCCACTCATCCAAGAACGGGAGATACATGGTGTATTTATCCGATGTATGATTATACGCACCCTATCAGTGACGCGATCGAAGGGATAACGCATTCAATGTGTTCTTTGGAATTTGAAGATCACAGGCCTGTATATGATTGGGCGACCAGTATCGATGGAATCGATCATACTCCGCATCAATATGAATTTGCTCGTTTGAATATTACTCACTTCGTGTTGAGCAAGCGAAAATTACTTCATCTGGTCAAGCACCGATTAGTCCTTGGATGGGATGATCCAAGAATGCCTACTCTCTGTGGCATGCGTCGCCGAGGCTACAGTCCCGAATCGATAAGAGACTTTATCAGTAGAGTCGGAGTCGCTAAAGTTGAGAGCGTTGTCGATTACAATCTGCTCGAGTTCTGCGTCCGGGAAGATTTGAATAAGCGTGCCCAACGGGTCATGGCCGTCCTCGATCCATTACTGGTGGTGATTACGAACTATCCTAAAGATAAGGTCGAATGGCTCGATGCCGAGAACAATCCTGAAAATCCACAAGGAGGAACACGGCTGATTCCATTCTCCGGTGAAATCTATATCGAGAAAGAAGATTTCATGGAAGTACCCGTAAAAGGTTATCATAGATTATACCCAGGCAATGAAATAAGACTGAAACACGCCTATTACATCACATGTAATGAAGTAATCAAAGATGATCAAGGTAACGTCGTTGAAGTACGCTGTACGTATGATCCTGAATCTAAAGGCGGTACGACGCCCGACCAGAGAAAAGTTAAAGGAACAAGCCATTGGGTCAGTGTACCGCAGGCCATCGATTGTGAAGTCCGCCAGTATGACAAGCTCTTTTTAACAGAAGATCCGGGAGTTTCTACCGGAAACTATCTAGATGATTTGAATCACGAATCGCTGGTAGTGCTTTCACATGTGAAATGCGAACCTTCATTGAAGGATGCACAACCGGGTGAATATCTCCAATTCATCCGTAATGGATACTACATGGCAGATTCGAAGGATCATAGTGTCGAACATCCGGTATTTAATAGGACCGTGACACTTAAGGATTCGTGGTCAAAGAAGATGAAGAAGATACACCAATAGGAATCTTCTTGAGATGGGGTGCAATCGTTATGACAAAGATGTTTTTCGATACGCACATGCACGCAATGAATCTCGTTCATCCTGATTTTGTATCTTTCGTAGATTCTGTTGCAAACGGATTTGCTGAATTTGTCGTAAGCGGAAGCTTGTCCCCGGGATATCTATTGACTCCTGCCAACCGTGGGCAACAAGGCCTCATCACGGTCATGAATCTATTTAACGTCTTCGAACGATCCATCGATGAGATTTTTCTTCTGATTGAAGATGATCTGTCGGGAAAATTTTTCCGTCAAGAAGAAGACCACAAGAATAAACCGTCTCACGCCATATATCCGGAGACTCCTTATATCTCGAATAACAAATTTATATTTCGTTCCCAAGCATATGACAAGTATGCATTAATCCCGTTAGTCATGGATTTCTCAAGTATTTCCAATGAATGGGGAAAAGGTTATTACACAAGGGTTTCACATGATAAGCTCTTGAGTTATGTTGAGGATACGCTTGAAGGAATGGAAAAATACAGAAAAACACGCCCTGAGGGATTGCTTGAATTCTTTCCATTCCTTGGAATAAATCCGGAAGCTCATCCGATACATTTTATCGAGTACTTGTTGGATACATATATCAGGAAAAATCGTTCTTACCCTTATAGGATTCGCAAAAGGGATGAGAAACGTCAATTTTGGGGAGTAAAACTATACCCTCCGCTCGGAATGGATCCTTGGCCAAAAACTGACAAGATCAAGCTGAGCAAAGTCGAATACATCTACTCATTCTGTGAAGCCTACGATATTCCCATCATAACCCATTGCGATGATCAGGGGTTCAGGGGAGTAACTGCAAAACTAGCCCAAAAATTCACTGATCCAGCATCATGGCGCATCGTATTGGAACAATATCCGCAACTGCGTATTGATTTTGCCCACTATGGGAAACAATACAAACCTATGGTGAAACCTTCGTTAAAGAAATTATTGGAAAATTCTATTGTAAACGAACCCTGGTTTAATGAAATAATTTCGTTAATGGACACATACGAGCATGTGTATGCTGATTTTTCTTTTACCGGGGCAGATCACAAATTTTATGAACAATTGAAAACATTCATCGAAGGACAAGGGAACGCTCCACTATCAAATAAAATATTGCACAGATCGATGTTCGGGAGTGATTTTTCTGTTAACCTTTCGAAGGTGGAATCTTACACAAATTACATGAGAATTTTTGAGACTTCTCCATTTTCTGATGACGCTGTTGAATTGTTCGGGAATAAGAATCCACTAGAATTCTTGGGCTTGAAGCGTACCAAATGAACATGTCGCCCTTCTCGACAATGGGCGACATGTCATATCAGGAAACGTTGTTAATCTTTTTTCTCGTTCTTGTCTACATCATCCAGCCAGAAGGGTCGTTCATCCTTCCCTCGCGTTCTGGTCGGCTTGAACTGATCGAACCCATAAGGTTTTGGTCCGCCGCGCCTTTCTGATCCGCGCTCTTGGCGATTCTGGTCAGCATTGCGGGACCCTTCATCACGTCGGTCAAATCTCCTGCGTTCATCACCGTAAGGTCTTGAAGGCCTGTCCTGATTTGAACGATCTTCATATCTGCTTGGCCTTCTTTCATTGCCAAAGGACCTTTGACCGGGATTTTCATTCTCACCAAATCTTCGCGGTGGTCGTTCACGATCCCATGACGGACGATCGTCAAATCTTCGAGGACGCTCTTCAAATCTTCTGTCATCATCGAATCTTCGTGG
>JAAYIV010000184.1 GCA_012523305.1 Spirochaetales bacterium | reverse complement strand
CTCCCCATTTCTTACACGCGGAACAGACGATTGCCGCAGCGAACGCCGGGAAGGACTTGATCATTGAAAAACCGCTTGCTCTTAGTTTTGAAGATACCAAACGAATGTTCGAGGCAATAAAGAGGAATGGGACGAAGACCTCAGTGTGTTTTGAAGTCAGGTTCACCTCCTCGGTTGCAGCATCCAAATCAATTATGGAAAAAGGTCTGATCGGTGATCTGTATTATGCCGAGGCTGACTATTATCATGGAATCGGTCCTTGGTATGCCAATCAGCGTTGGGAAGTCAAAAAAGAATTTGGCGGCAGCTCACTATTGCGTGCAGGATGCCATGCATTGGATCTGTTACTGTATTTGGCGCAAGGCGAAGTTGAGGAAGTCTTTTCATACGGGAACAAGAGTCCCAATAAGATTTTCGAACCGTATGATTATGAAACCAATACTGTTACGCTACTAAAGTTCAAGGACTCAAAGATCATCGGAAAAGTGTCTTCGGTAACTGATTGTCGCCAACCGTATGTCTTTAATGTGAATCTAGTCGGAAGCGAAGGTTCAATTAAGAATGATCAATTCAACAGTAAACTCATAGATGGCCTGAAAGGATGGAGCAAACTTGATGTTGCCCTGATTGATAGTGGCGATGTTTCCGATCACCCGTACCTGAGTCAGTTTGATTATTTTGCAGAATGCATCGATAAGGGAATCGATCCACATAACAATTTTGAAAGTGCCTATGAATCCCACAGGGTAATCTTTGCAGCTGACAAATCAGTGGCTACCGGACGACCAGTAAGAATTGACGAATTCAAATAAGAGGATTAACATATTCTGCAGAAACACTTCTGCAGGATATGTGATATGATGTTTTAATTCTATATAGTGTTCTTGTAATAAAAAAATTTGTATTTGTAATATAATAAATATCGAGGCGTGATTTGGAAGAGCAGATATTTCTTAAAAAAAAGATCAACAAGAACATCCCGATTCCTTTGTATTATCAATTGAAGGAATTATTACTTGAGTTTATTGAGAATGCTGGCGATAATACCGTCCTTCCTACCGAGACAGCTTTATGTGAATTGTATGATATTTCTAGATCTACGGTAAGGCAAGCTATGGGAGAATTGACCTCCGAAGGATATATCACCAGAAAGAAAGGTAAAGGGACTACGATCCTTCCCAGGAAGATCAAACAAGATTTTTTGGTCATACTTGAAAGTTTTAACAACGAGATGCAGCAAAAAGGACTCAAGCCAAAGACCGAAGTGATAAGTAGGATCGTGACGAGTCCTTATTCAGCAGTTCAAAAATTCCTAAATCTCACCCAAGATGCCGAAGTAGTTCAATTAGTCCGTTTGAGAAGTATCGATGAAAAACCGTTGGTTCTTGTCACCACCTATTTACCCGCTGATTATCATAATCTTCGCAACATTATTGACGAGGATTTGGAACATAAATCGATGTACAAGCTGATGGAACAGAATTACAACACAATAATCATCTCCTGTAGAAGAATGTTGGAAATCAGACTTGCAGGTGATTTTGAAGCCCAGCACTTAAAGGTCGAGAAAGGTGCTCCGTTGCAATATATTGAGACACTTTCAACCGATGCGGATGGGCAGCCGATTGAATTTTCCAAAGCTTTCTATCGAGGCGATAACAATAAATTCTTTATTGATACGGTAAGAAGATCGATTAAATAATCCTATTCGATTTCATAGAAAGCTGCCGTATCACCTGAAGACCACACCCGAAATGTTTCAATCAAGCAGGTGATAATTCTGCTGATTGATGTTGTACCCATGAGAAGGTTCAGATGGATTCGACGACATTATTAAAAACAGTACATTTTGACTTTCCTTCATATGTCCCTGTTATTTTCCATATCAATCTTGCCTGTTGGGACTATTATGATCGTAGACACCTATCTGCGTTAGTCGCCGCACATCCGGGATTGTTTCCAACCGGTGTTCCGAATTTCATCCTGGCTAACCAAGCGACACCCTATCCAGAGTGGTGTGATAGTAATTTACTCTGGACTGATCCATGGGGATGTGTATGGCAGACCACCACAAGCGGCTTTGTCGGCACGGTAGTCAGACACCCTCTCGAAAGTTTAGAATCAATCGGTACCTATGTTCCTCCGGATCCTGATAAGACAACCCACTGGTACCCGGTAACGTGGAAAAAAGGAGCGTCCCCGACGGGGGGATCGATTGGTTTCTTTGATTGTCTTCCATCTGGAGAAATCGGACACGGTCATACGTTTTTAAAGTTGATCGATATCTTAGGTTATGAGAAGGCTACCTTTGCTTTGTATGACGAACCCAAGGAGTTACGAAAATTACTCGATATGATTACCGGGTTTAACCTCGATCTGGTTGACAGGTTTATTTCGTTTGCCGATGTTAAGTGGATGGGATACGCTGAGGATCTCGGTATGCAAATCGGTCCGATGCTATCACCACAGTTGTTTGAAAAGCATATTCTTCCCTTGTACCGAACAATCATGGCACCGGCGTATGAACATGATTGTATCATTCATATGCATTCTGATGGAGATGTGAGAGCATTGATGGATATGCTTAGAACCTTGCCCATCAGTGTGTTCAATATCCAAGACAATGTTAATACTCTGGATTGGATAGCTCACACCCTTAAAGGGAAAATAACCATTGATCTTGATATCGATCGGCAGTACATCACCCAACAAGACGATGTGGTTAAGGCTCGTGATTATCTTTCAACGGTAATGCGGCAGCTTTATGATCCTAGCGGTGGTTTGATCATTACTTATGGCCTCTATCCAGGGACTCCGATAAAGATAATTTCAATGATGATGGATTTCTTTGAAGAAGTAGTCTCCGGCGGCAGGCCCTGGCTAAGACCCTAAGGTGTTCTTACCCAAGATCCGTAGTGACTACAACGTTTCGACAGTCAGGCCAAAGATGTTTGCAATGAACGCTATACTTGTCTTATGATGCCCTGTAAGCAATATTTGATGATGAGAATAGATGTCTTGCATTAATTTTGGACCATTATTTACTTTTACTATTGCTCCGTTGCGACAATCCGAACCAGCGTACTGAACATATCCTTTCAGCTCTCCTTCGATTACCATGATCTTCTGCATTGTCGTATCGATTTTTGCCATTGTTATCGGACCGACGGGGAAGCGAACATCAAGTGCGTGAGCCTTCTTGTCAACGATTTTCAATACCGGCGGACATGCTTTCCATGAAGAGCAGAAACTCTCTGGAGCCAACCCGAAGTAACCGCAATGGGCAAGCAGGATGTGATGTTCAGGTTCATCTAGAATTTCTGGAAACGATGGGATTCCTTCATGCTTCAATGCTGCCATACCCATTAAGACCGGGTAGATGTTGCTCATCATTACAGGAACGTCCAATGCATGGTGCAACAGGTACTTTGTCGCCAATGATAAGGTGTCCCCCTCGCATGCCCACAACAATTTCTGGCGTTCGTAGAACAGGTTCCAGGCTATGCATGGGGTTGAAGAAGAAAAACGGGATTCATTGAGACAATTTGATCCGATTCCTCCAATATCGTTTCGCCCTTTCATCGACTGTTTTACCGCTAGATAATACTTTGCGGCTCCCATTTTCATTTCATCCGACAATCGCTCGCTCATCGGGAAATCCCAAGTAGCAATCTCAGAACGAGCATCGTCATCAGAGATGGATTGTTCCACTTTTCCAAGTTCGATGAGGCTTCTGCGTTCAATTGAAAGCCCAAATTTTTCATGCAGCAATTCTGTACATTCTTTGCCCCACCAATAGAAGCATTTGAAGATTTCAGGTTGAAAACCTTCTCCGGGATTGTCTTGGAATATGAGAAAGGTCGTCTGCCGCATCTTGCGTTTCAGCGCGAGGCTCCGGCAGATAATCTCACTCTGCTGCTTGTTGTAAGGAGCAAGGACTTGTACGCCTTTCCCTCTTAGAAAATCCATGATTTCCCAGTCCCACATGGAAATGGTCATGAATTCACTGGTCAATATCAAAATCGGTTTACCCAGGCTTTTGAAAACATCGCTGTGCTCATACGCTTCTCCGAGGATTTCAGGAAAGACAACAGCATCAGCCTGTTCATCGATCGGTTCCCCCAACGCAATTGGCTCAAGTAACCGGACGTATTCTGAAAGTTCATTTTTAATATGTTGTAATTGGTTTGAAAATTTGGCGGTTCTATCTCTTTTGAAAAAGATTGGTGCGAGGGTGGCTTTCATAAGATGCTCCTTGAACTTGGAATTGATGCCTTAAAGCCAAATCTATCACAGGAAGCCCGGATGTCAAGGAAAAGAATATGTTCAGACACAGTTTTTATCCAACAAGTATGTCGAATAGAGTACAATGAATAGAAGTGAAAAGGAAAGCTGACAGTTGACATTATCATATAGTTATGTAGTTATATAATTACAAGCATACATATCCATACATTTGGATAATTGCTGATAGGAAAGGAGCTGTAGAATGGTCAATATTTGTGTCATCGGTTCAGGTAGGGCAGGATTGATTCATGCCAGGAATTTCATCGGGAGAGTAGATAATGCTAAACTTGTAGCACTTTGTGATCCCGTGCCGACAGCGCTTGAAGCTGCCTCGAATGAATTAGGTGTCGACAAACGATACACCGATTATCATCAAGTGTTGGAAGATCCTTCGATCGATGCGGTTGTGGTAGTAACCCCGACTGTCTTTCATCGTGACATAGTGTGTGCGGCTGCCGAGGCTAAAAAACACATCCTTTGTGAAAAACCGATGGCAATGAACGAAAAAGAGTGTCTGGAGATGAATGTTGCTGCCGAGAAACACGGAGTCAAGCTTCAGATTGGGTTCATGCGACGGTTCGATGCCAGCTTCAGATATGCCAAGCAACAGATTGAAAGCGGAGTGATCGGTGACATCGTGTTGGTGAAATCAGTCACTCACGGACCCAGTGTTCCACAACCTTGGATGTATGATATCGCCAAGAGTAACGGCCCTTTGGCCGAAGTTTCAAGTCATGATATCGATACCATGCATTGGTATGGAAACAGTTACATTGACGAAGTATATGCAATCGCAGGCAATTACCGCAGT
>JAAYIV010000183.1 GCA_012523305.1 Spirochaetales bacterium | reverse complement strand
TTTCTTCCAGCTTAGCTAAGTAGTCATCTTCATCCATTACAGGATACCCATCAATAACAAGCCGCATTAAGTTCATCCAATCGACAATATCTTTCTTTTCTGCTAACCGAATATCCTGTATTGTAAATTCCATAGCCGTTGTTCTTCGATGTAAAGTGAACCGCAACTGCAAAGGATAAAAGCTCCGTTCTTCACGATACTCCGCAGGCGGCGATTTATACATGGCCTTAAAAGCTAGTGAAAACGATTGCTGGCTCTCGTATCCGCAGATAAAAGCAATTTCGATAATAGGTTTATCCGAAAAGACCAGGAGCTTTGCTGCCTCTGTAAGCTGACGGCGTTGCACATAATCATGAATTGTCATTCCTACGGTTTCGGTAAATAGTCGGTGTAAGTGATATTTTGAATAGTGGACAGCCTCCGCAACCGTTTCTAATTCCAGCTTTCCGTCAAGATGACTTTCGATATAGTCAATGACTGCCTCTATGCTGATGACTGATTGATTGCCCATGTGTGTCCCCTCCTTTCCATTAAGTATGTAGGGTTGAGAAAAACTCTGATCCGTTCGCAGCGGCATACAATATATAGATTCTGCAATAATTTGCAACTCAATATATTGTTTCACAATTTTGCAAAACTTGCGTTTTGCTCATCTCTATTAAGTATGATAACAAAATCAAAGAAGATTGTTTTAATAATTATTGCGGGTTTTGGAAGCGCACTCCAAATAGAGATCAAATACCAAGCACAATATATTATTTACAGACTCCAAACAGTGCTTGACAACAACGGGGGTATTAGAGGAAAGAATTTGGCTTAGATCTCCATACACAGCAATACCGCTTACCAGTGTTCCATGCTGTTGGTGCGGCTGTATGTAATCATTTACTCCCCACTGGCTATCGAATGCATGCAGATCGGAGTCAGAGAGAAACGGTGCAAGCAGGGTATGGCCATTGTTCACTCCGGTATCCAACAGGCATATTGAGACATTTGCTGATTCATCTTTCACAATTCTTGAAGCTAGATTGGCAACCCACTCTGCCTGCTCCTTGTTCTCAAGATTCATGAAGAAATGGACCGGGTCGTGAACCGCACGAAATTCAGCAATGTTCGGGTTAGTGGCAGTTAGGGCAATGAGGTCTTGGGCTGTGGCATAGATGAGGATGACCGTACGTTCGGGGAATGAAAGAGAGAATGGGCTATATTGGATGTCCAAAGTGTCAACATCTTGATGGAAATGTTGTACATCTTCCTCTTCCGTACTGGAGAGCCAGACTTCACACCATTGAGGAGAATCAAGCGGTATAAATTCAGGACTGTCGGTCCAAAAGGAATCGAGAGCAGCTGCACGAATGCATTCTACACTTCGGACAAGTGTATCGTTCTTGGGTTTATCTTTCTTGGTGTTCTCGAAAGCATACTGTGTGAGTTTCTTAGGAAACCAGCTTTTTCTACTGGCAGGGACATATACTGTAGCATGCTGAGTTGTCACTCCTTCATCATCTGATGTGCTCTGGATGTTACGTAGGCGAATACCAGAACGTCTGTTCTCCAGACTCTCGGTCAATAGGTCATGCTCTGGTCCACCACTGAACTCGATGTATACACCACTCGGCATTTTGGAATCACCATTGGTTTTCCACAGTTGGTTATATTCGTTGAGCAATTTTTTACTGTGTAGATTACGATCTCTCACAGGTAGTTTGGGGCCTTTGTTCGGGCGTCCTTTACTGGAGTATTTACTTGCAACAGGTTGACCCGTTAGGAAGATATGTGGGTATTCCATAACGTAT
>JAAYIV010000036.1 GCA_012523305.1 Spirochaetales bacterium | reverse complement strand
TGATCTATGGTGAAGCCTGTCTGTTTCACTCGTGAGCATACGACGTAGAATTAGCTTCATCATAATAGATAGGTTTTACCTTTGCATAGGAGAAAACACAATAGTATTTATCTATTATAGTTAATAAGTAAACTATATCCATGCAATTGCTCTTGAGTGATTTTTTTCTTCTATTATTATTTATATGATAAATTGTAACAAGTTGGACATTACTTCTAATAAAAATTGTTAATTATTGTTTATAATGATATAATGATATCATGTTAAGAAGTTGCTTACCATGTTGTATTCATCTGTTTTCTATCACACCTATGGCTGTGTGTTATTGACATTTTTATAAGGTTATAACAATATCGGCTGATAAGGAGGGCCAGATTCATGGCTGATGTAACATACCGCAAGGTATATAACGTACTGAGAGAAAAAATTATTGATAAAACCTTACCAGCCGGTGAAAAAGTCCCGCCCGAACGGGTGCTCTGCGATACATTCGGTGTTTCACGCATTACTGTTCGCCATGCCCTGCAAATGCTGCAGGACCAAGGCCTCGTCGAACGCTTCCCTGGCAAGGGAACGTTCGTTCGACCGATGCGGGAAAAGAAAATGCCCATTCTCGACATGGACTATGAAAAGTACGTGAAGAACGAAGCTCCCGATATAGAACGGAAACTGTTGACCAATGAAGTCATTGCTCCGCCAGAGCACATCATGCGACTGTTGGGACTACTCAAATCCGAAGAATGCCTATTGATTGAGCGCCTTGATGTGATCAACTCCGACCCGCTCAGTTATGATATGGGCTATATCCCGCTCAACTTTACCGCAAGTATCGATGAAGACATGCTTTGCAAAGTCGAATTCTTACGCCTGTGGGAAAAAAGTGAAGGACTGACCATCTCATACGTACAGTCGGCTACAGAGGCGATAGGGGCCGATGCGGTGGCAGCGAAGCGATTGCAAATCCCAATGAACACACCGATATTGTTGACCACGGATCTGGTGTATTCTCCGGAAGGCAAACCCCTGGCGGTATTCATCACCGCTTACCGCGGAGACCGATACACCCTCGTTTCGACAAACTACAGTAACCACCAACGGTATACCAACGGATATACCCTTTAATACCTGATGCTCCTGGCTTTTTGCCAGATGAGTTGAAACACCATATATGAGCTTTACACAAAGAAGCGCGACTGCAAGTGAATTAGCTCCCGACCGGATACAAAAACGACTGATACCGCTTCTGTTGATTATCTCGTTGATCTTCATGAATTTCATAGCACGATCAATCTTTTCGCCACTTCTTATCCAAATCGAACAAGACTTTTCGATTAACCACAGCCAATCCTCACAACTCTTCCTTTACATAACGATCGGTTATGTCGTAGCGGTACTCATCTCAGGCTTTATTTCAGCCAAAATCATGAATCGCAGAACACTCATGCTTTCAGCTAGTATCATTGTACTTGCCATGCTGTTCATCGGAATATCAAGAACATACTTACAATTGGGAATCGGCTTTCTCATGGTGGGTTTCGGTGCGGGGTTGTACCCTGCATCGGGCATCATGGTGATCACCGATATGATTTCAGCCGAAGACTGGCAAAAGGCCCTGGTCCTGCATGATTTAGGACCTCATATCTCCATGATGGCAGTTCCCTTTCTCGTTGCCATGCTATCTTCCTATGTCCATTGGAGGGTACTGGTAATGGCTTCAGCAGCTCTGATGCTTCTTGCGGGAGTGATGTTTACCATCTTCGTAAAAAATGGCAACACACCGGGAACACCGCCTACCTATTCCAACATCTCTGCATTGTTCCGCATCCCATCATTTTGGATCATGGTGATTCTCTACTCACTTGCTTCTGCAGGAATACAGGGTGTGTACCTCATGACTCCTACGTTTCTTGTCGCAGAAGCTGGCTACACTGTGGCATTTGCCAACGCATTGGTAGGCGTCACTCGGACAGTGACCATCCTCACCCTGGCAACAGCGGGATTCGTTGTTGCCAAAGCACCGTTGAAAACCATGCTGGTTTTGATTATGGCGGTTTCCGGATTATCATTATTGCTTACCGGTATCCTTCATGGCCTACCATTGATCATCATGATGTGTGTCCAGCCTGCTTTCAGTGCATTATTTTCATCAATAGGCTATAGGTTACTTTCACTGGTAGGTCCGATACAATTACGTAGCCTTTCGTTTTCCCTAGTCACACCGATCGGTGCGCTGATAGGCACCGGATTGGTTCCTGCATTCCTGGGGTACATGGGAAGCAACTATTCATTCTCTACCGGATTCATGGTGCTAGGAATATTGATGCTCTTATCGGTGCCTTTGGTACCCACTATCCGTTACTTCCACCAACAGCCTTCGTAATCGCCGTTTTTTACTTGGAAAAGGAGTATGCGCGGTAAAAATTGTGTTTATTTATTGCTTTACTTTGGTCTTCCATATGATATAATGTTATATCTAATGAGTTATGGAGAGATTTCAATGGCAAGACTCATACCCCAAATCGATACCAGATAACTGGGTTGGATTTGGGGTCTTTTTGCATAACGAGGTATAAGATATGTTTGATTTTACAGGAAAAACTGCAATAGTAACCGGGGGTGCCGGTTACTTATTATTACCGGCTTGCCGAGGCTTTCTCGAGCATGGAGGCAACGTGGTCATCGGCGATATCAGCCAAGAACGCCTGGATGAAGCGTGTAGCCAATTGGCCAAGGAGTTTTCTTCTGATGTGGTCTATGGCCATCGATTCGATGCCTCAGATCCAGCATCATCCGAAGAGTTGCTCAAAGCAACCGTGAAACGCTTCGAACGTGTAGATATCTTGGTGATTGGCACCACAGGAGCTTCAGGAAAAGCTATCGATGAATTGACTGCCGAGGATTTCAACAAAGCCAACTACATGAACATCACCTCACCGTTCTTGCTCGCCCGAAGTGCAGCACATTATATGAAGAACGGGGGAAGTATCGTGATGATAGCTTCGATGTATGGCTTGATAGCACCGAATCCATCGAATTACCATCCCCTTGGATTGACTCCCAACCCAATCGAATACGGAGCGGGTAAAGCTGCGATGTGCCAGATGGTACGGTATTTGGCAGCTGCCTGGGGGCCCAAGAACATAAGGGTCAATGCAGTGGCCCCGGGAGCGTTTCCCTGGGTGGGTATCCACAGCCAGAATCCAGCATTTATGAAAGTATTATCAGATAAAAGCATGCTCGGGCGTATCGGGAAACGAGAGGAAGTCGGAGGGGCCGTGGTATTCTTATCAAGTGACGAAGCATCGTTCATCACCGGACAAATACTGAGTGTGGACGGCGGCGTGACTGCCTGGTAACAGCAGAAAAGGAGTGGTTATTATGAGCAAACCATTGATTGATAAAAAAGACATTAGTTTGGCAATATTTGGCATTACTCCGGGGAATGGGCATCCCTATTCGTGGAGTGCGATGTTCAATGGCTATGATAAGGCCTTGATGGAAAAAGAGTGCCCATATCCTGCGATTCCTGATTATTTAAGTAAACAGCCACCTGAGACGTTGACTATTCCCAATGTTAAGGTGACCCATATCTGCTGTACCGGCGAAGGTGAGTTCACTGCCGAACACGTTGCCCGCTGTTCGTTGATTCCCAATGTCGTCGAGACACCTGAGGATGTCATAGGGAAAGTTGATGCGGTGATCGTGGCAACCGATATCGGTTCGGAACATGTCGAACGCTGCAGACCGTTTGTCGAAGCAGGGATTCCCCTGTTTGTCGACAAACCGATGGTAGATAACGCTAAGGATTTGGCAGTGTTCAATGCATGGATCAAAGAAGGCAAGCCGATTCTCAGCTCATCATCGATGCGCTATGTGAAAGAATTCTTGCCTTACCGTATCTCCACCCATAACCTTGGCGAACTACGGTATGTTTCCACCACGATGTGTAAATCATGGGAAACGTATGGAATCCATGCCCTCGAGGGCATCTATCCCATACTGGGCCCCGGATTCATCTCTTGCAAGAATATCGGAACAAAAGACCGTAACCTTGTGCTCTATACCCATAAGTGCCAAGCAGATGTCATGGTGGTGGTGCGTAAGGACATGTATGGCGGAGCAGGGCTGCTCACCATAGCCGGAACCAAAGGTGCCGATCAACTAAGAAGCATGGATTCCTTCTATTCATTCAAGGCCCAGCTTGAATCGTTTGTTTCTTATCTGCGTACCGGTGTGAGACCGTTCCCGTATGCCGAGACCGAAGAGTTGATGCGAATGATCATTGCCGGAATCCAAAGCAGGGATGCCGGTGGAAAAGAAATCTTCTTGAAAGATGTTCTGTAAAAGAAAAGGACGGTTACTATGAAGTTTTCCATGAGAGAAAGCCGTGTGTTGAGAAAATTACGCCAAGGACAGCTGGTGCTGATGACAAAAATCAACTCATCCGACTGCAGGGTGTCTGAAATAGCAGCCCGTTATGGTTTTGATTGTATCTGGGTCGGGATGGAACATATCGGTAATGACCTGTCGGTCATTGAACGCAATGTGCTTGTTGGCAAGTCCTATGATGTCGATGTGCTCTGCCGCGTTGCCAGGGGAAGTTACAGTGACTACATCAGGCCCCTTGAATTGGATTGCACCGGCATCATGGTGCCGCATGTGATGAGTGCGGAAGATGCTATGAACGTGGTTCGCATGACACGTTTCCCACCCATGGGAAGAAGGGCTGTCGACGGAGGAAACGCCGATGCAGGATACTGTAATGTTCCGTTCGAGGAATATTTGGAAACGGCGAACAAAGAACGCTTTATCGTATTGCAAATAGAAGATCCCGAGGCTGTTGACGAATTGGATGCGATAGCTGCCGTTCCCGGTTATGATGTGTTGCTCTTCGGAGCCGGGGATTATAGTGTCGCTATCGGCCATCCAGGGCAAATGGACCACCCCGAGGTGGTCAGAGTGCGCAAGCTGATTGCCCAGACAGCTAAAAAGCATGGCAAGTTCGCCGGCGCGGTCGGAAGCCCCGCGAACTTGCAGAGCCTTGTCGACATGGGATATTCATTCATCAGCATCGGTGCTGACGTAGTGGGCTTGAGTCTTTACTGGCAAGATTTGGCCTCGGCCTGTGGCATTTCCAATTCGAACGAACCGGTATCCCAATACGGGATGAAAGCCTGAACGGAGGAACTGTATGCACGTGATGAAAATGCTTTCCCTTGAGGGCAAGACCGCCCTTGTCACCGGAGGAGCAGGTAAATACGGTCGTCAAATCGTAGCATCCCTGGCAGAAGCCGGAGCGAATGTCTTCATTGCCTCAAGGAATGTGGAAGCCCTTGAAAAAGTCGCTGAGTACCACCGGCAGCGCAATGAAAAGGTCCATGCCCTGAAACTCGATCTCGGTTCGGAAGAGTCGATCGCACAGGTGAGAGATTCAATTTTGGAAAAAACCGGTCGAATCGATGTGTTGGTAAACAATGCGGTGGCGCGGACTGTCGGCACGTGGGACGATGATCTTTCTGCCTATGAAGAGAGCTGGCGTATCAACGCCACCGGGTTGCATGCGGTCACACGGGCGATCGGCAAGATCATGGAAGGGCAAAAAAGCGGATCGATCATCAATATCGGCTCGATGATGGGGATGGTTGGTATCGAGCACCACAATTATGACGGGACGGAGATGGGCAAAGGCTGGCCTGCCGATTACTTCTTCCATAAGGGCGGCATGATCAATTACACACGCTTTTGCGCCTCCTATTTCGGACGATTCAATGTCAGGTGCAACTGTGTGAGCCCCGGAGGACTTTTTGAGCCGAGCCAACCTGCGCAGTTCGTAAAGAACTACAGTGACAGGACCCAACTGGGCAGGATGGCCAATGATACTGATTTGAAAGGAATCATCGTATTTCTGGCATCCGAGGCTTCCGCGTATGTAACCGGAGCAAATATTCCCGTCGACGGTGGTTATACGGCCAAATAGTTGGAGAACGAAGATGAAACGATTAGTAATCACCAATGCATCGGTGGTCACCGACAACACGATCTTAGCCGGGTATTCGGTATACTGTGCAGATGGTGTCATCGAAGCGGTAGTCCCTCCTGGAAGCGATAAGCATGGTGTTGCCGATGTTGTCCTTGATGCCGGCGGAAAGTTCTTGCTGCCAGGATTTATCGACTTGCATATCCACGGCTCTTACAACAAGATGATCGATTCGGGTACGGCGGATCTTGAAGCATTGTGTAGGATTCTTCCCCGTTACGGAGTCACCGGATTTCTTCCCACTGTTACTCCGATGAAAGAACCCGCTGAAGATTACCGTCTGCTCAAAGAACTCGCTTCAGCTAGCTCGGAAGGAACTGAAATCCTCGGATTCTTTTTGGAAGGGCATTACTTGCAACTCACCGGTGCCATCGCCAATATTCCACGAATCTACGATGTTCAACGAGTTGAAGATCTTCTCTCTTCTGCTGCTCCGTATTCCTGTGTGTTTGGCGTATCCCCGGAAGTTCCGGGTATTGAGAAGCTATTACCGTTGATGGCCAAAGCGTATCCGGCATTCATCACCCACACGAAGGCCACTGTTGAACAAACAAAGAAGGCCATACAGGCAGGAGCACGCCACGCCACCCACTTTTACAACGTATTTCCCTATCCGGGAGATAAGGAGGGCGGGGTGCGCGGATGCGGGACGGTTGAAGCGATCATGGCCGATCCGTCGGTCTCGGTCGATTTCATCCTCGATGGCGAACATGTCGACCCGGTTGCCATTGAAATGGCACTGGCATGCAAAGGCCATGATAATGTATCGCTGATTACCGATGCCAATATCAATGCCGGACTTCCTCCCGGCAGGTATACCGGCATAGGGGGGCGACCTATCACTGTCGCTTACGAAGGAGCTCCCGCACGCATGGTGGACAGTTACAGTGATGATGCGCCCCCGGGAGGTTTGGTCGGTAGCGGTCTTACGATGGATCGTGCCTTGAGAAACGCCATCAAGTTACTTGGTATCAATTTACCCCTTGCATCGAAGATGGTCTCTGCGAACCCTGCGAGAGTGTTGGGGTTGGAACATGTGAAGGGACGGATAGCTGAGGGTTATGCTGCCGACTTTGTATTGATGAATGACGCATTGCAAGTTGTCTCGTGCCATATAGCGGGAACGCAACGCTTTTCTTCATAGAGGAGGAGGATATCGTGAGGTATAAGGATACGGGGGAAGTCCATAAAGATTTCCATCTGGCAGTCGATAGGACGATCACCTACATCATGGAGCATTACGGGGAGCAATTCCTTATTGATTTGTGTAAGCGGACGTCGCAGCAGGTGTACCAGGATATCTACCGGCATCTGAAAGAAGGAGATCTGTGTGCGTTAGCCGAACATTGGCAATACTACTACACAAGGGAAGGCGGAGAGTTCACCTTGACCCAAGATAATGATCAATTGGTACTGACGGTAACAAAGTGTCCTGCCGCAGAGCATATCATCAAGATCAAAGGCAGTCTGTCGCCTTACTATCACCGATTCGATGAACTGCTTGTTGGCTCCTGGTGTGAGCATACTCCGTTTGTTTCTACCTTCACCGTCCATAATCCCGTATCGTATACGATCACGGTAAGGAGGAACCATGCTAGCCAGTGATCATTTTGTCAGAATGTATAACGAACTGTTCAAGTTGCTCGAGCAACTCGGTCGCGGTCATCTTGTGCGCTACTGGCTGGAAATATCGAATTTGCAAGAATCGTTGATGCAACGCTATTTTGAAATGGATGGATACGAAGGCTTGTATGCCTACTGGGACCATATCAGAAAAGAAGAGAACTGCGATATGGACATGCAGGTGTTTGACGATTACTTCGAGTTGAGAATGAACAAATGTCCATCGCTGTCCAAAAATCTTGATAATGATGCGGGCCTATCGTTGAACTATTGCGAACACTGTGCGGGATGGATCAATCCCGTACTGACCAAACATGGATTCTATCCGGTATACGATATCATTTCCCGCAAACAACCCCGGTGCATCATGAGGATTTTCAGGGACAAGAAGAAAGCAATCGAATGTTCGAAGACAGTGCATGAACTGTGGGATCCGTACGGAGACCTGACGGTAAGAGAGGAATAAGATGTTTGACCTTTCCGGAAAGATTGCCTTGGTCGTGGGGGGTGCCGGATATCTGGGCTCAGCGATATGCCGGGCATACGCCGAATGCCATGCCCGGCTTGTCATCGCGGATTGGAATGAAGAACGATTGAATGCACTGGGCAAGGAACTGGAACGTACCGGTGCCCAGGCACGTGCCGTCTGTCTTAATTGCACTGACAGCGGCAGGACCGCTCATCTGATGCAGTCGATCAAAGCACGGGAAGGTTCGTTGGATATCCTGGTCAACGCGACCTACAACCGGACAAACAAATCGGTTGAAGACTTGACCGAAGAAGAATTCAATAGGGCAAACGAAGTGAACATCACATCGATGTTCACCCTCGCACGGCAGGCAACTGAGTTGATGCAATCAGGTTCGTCAATTATTCTCTTTTCTTCGATGTACGGAACTATTTCACCCAATCCGAGTGATTACCAACTTCCGGTGGTTCCCAATCCTATCGAATACGGGGCAGGGAAAGCCGCGATCAACCAAATGACCCGTTACATGGCGTCCTGGCTTGGTCCGAGGGCGATCAGGGTGAACGCAATCGCTCCGGGATCGTTTCCCTGGAATGTGAAGGATAATGAAGCTTTTATGGAAAAGCTGCGGGCAAAGAGCGTGCTGCATCGAGTCGGGATTCAGCATGAAATTGCCGGTGCTGCGGTGTTTTTAGCTTCGGATGAAGCTTCGTTCGTCACCGGACACATACTGGCGGTCGATGGCGGTTCCACCATCTGGTAAGAGAGGATACATATGAAAGATATCGCGTCGTTGTTCTCATTAAAAGGTAAAGTAGCGCTGCTCACCGGCGGATGGGGAGGCTTCGGCCTACAATGCCTCAGGGCTCTGGCAGAGTCGGGTGCCAAAACTTATATCGCTTCACGCACTATCGATAAGCTTGAAGAGGTCGCGATAGAGTATCGCAAACGCGGATTTGATGTTACCGCGATGCAATTTGACCAGGGTGATGAACCATCGATTCTAAAATTACGCGATACTATTGTAAACGAAGCAAACACCATCGATATCTTGGTCAACAATGCTGTTTCAAGAACAATGAAGAAAGGGTGGGATGATACTGCCGAAGCCTTTGACTTGAGCATGCATATCAATGCCACAGGACTGTTTGTCCTTACCCGAGCGGTAGGCGAGGTGATGATACGACACAATTCAGGATCGATCATCAACATCGGTTCGATGATGGGCATGGTCGGCACCGAGTACCATAACTACGAAGGAACCGACATGACCGGTTGGTATCCCGACTATTTCTTCCATAAAGGCGGAATGATTAACTTCACACGATTCTGTGCCTCGTACTTCGGGCGTTACGACATCCGTGTGAACTGCATCTCTCCCGGGGGATTGAAAGCACATCAGCCACAGGCATTCTTGGATAACTATGCCCAACGGACCATGCTGGGAAGGATTGCAGGGGATGAGGACCTCATCGGCAGCATCGTCTTCTTTGCTTCGGATGCCTCGGCTTATGTTACCGGAACGAACCTACCTGTAGACGGTGGGTATACCGCGAAATAAGAAAGGATCTGTTATGACAAGCCAGCAACGGGTGATCGCAGCAGCGGAACGTAGGAAGACTGACAAAGTGCCGACATCATTGCGATGTACGCCCGAAGTAGAAAAAGCTCTGATCAACCATCTGGGTGTCAGGACAAAACAGGAAGCCTATGATGCGCTCGATATCGATCTCAGATGGGTCTATGTGCCGTTCATCGGACCGAAGGAACGCTCGGCTCCCGTGATGGGAGGCGAGGGCTTCGATTTCTGGGGGTGCGGCAACACCAAGATGGCCAACGAGTACAATACGTATTATGAGATAACGTATCATCCATTGGCAAAGGCCCAATCTGTTGAAGATGTTGAGAATTACGACTGGCCCAGTTTGGACTGGTGGGATTATGATGCGATGCCCCGGATCATCGAGAAGGAGTTTCAAAAAGATCGCCGTGCAATCATATTTTTTGCCGGCGGAGCGTTTGAAACTCCCTGGTACATTCGCGGATTGGAACAATTCTTGGTAGACCTCTATCTGAACCCGGATATCGTGACAGCAATCTGTACGAAAGTAGAGAACTATTATCGAGAACGGGCACTGCGTGTTATCGAAGCATC
>JAAYIV010000035.1 GCA_012523305.1 Spirochaetales bacterium | reverse complement strand
CGATTTTCACGCCGGCTAATCTGCTTTCGGTTTTCCCCTGTCCTCTCGCGGACCCCGGGCTCCCCCGGGATCCCGAACCTAGCTTTCACTTCAGTTCGTGAATTGACTTGGAAGCCCTTACACTTCCATTGCAACTTTCGTTGCCTGCGATTTGACCAACGACCAGAAACTGGTAATCGTCTATTCGCAATCCTTCCTTCTCTTCTCTCATATTTCTGTCAAAAACCTTGTTTCAGGCAGCGTTCCAAGGCCTGAGCCTCAGAGCGCTCGACCTTTATAACAGATTTCAAATATAAGTGTCAATAGTGATTCAACACTTTCATCTAAACTGTAATCAGAGGTTCAAGTGCTTTTTGTGAACTCTCCCCGGTGCTCTGCCTGAGCAACGTCACGGATACTACTCATTTTCATGATTTCCGTCTAGTGGCTTTTCAAAAAATTCTTAAAAATCTGCATTTTTTAGTCTATCTGGACATTTTTGAAAGGAACTTGCCCTTGATAATCGCTTGTATATAGGTACCGAAGGATGCAAGCGAAGCAAAAGCAGCTAGACCAAAGACAACGATCAATACTATTTCAAACGATGCGATGAACGAAGATGATGGTGCCCAATGGTCCAAAGCGATGAATAAAAACCCAACGATCGCACTAATTGCATACAGTACGGCCTTTGATTTTCCCCATATATTGGCAGGAACGGCCACTCCTTTGCCCATCATGAGCATCCGGACGAATACAATGGAAAACTCTCTCCACATGATAATGACAAATGCCCATACCGGCATGATTGAAGCATGTGAGAGGCACACAAAATATGTCAGGCGGCTGAATGTATCGGCAAACGGATCCATCACCTTGCCCAAATCAGTCACCATGTTCCATTTTCTTGCTATGATTCCATCGAGAAGGTCAGTAAGTTCCGTACATCCGAAAAGTATCAATGTCACGATGACTGAAAAGGTCTTCAGTTGCTCGCCTCCCCATTCAGGCAACATGAATGCAATGAACAACAATGGTGCCATCACCATTCGGGAAACAGTTAATTTGTTGGGCAAATTCATGCCATGCCTCCATCGATATACTTCGTTTTGAGGTAGTTGGCAAAATAGGAACTGTCCAAAGGTTTTCCGGTTACCTTTACCAACAGATCTTTAGGCTTATACACGGAGCCATATGTATACACATGTTCATTCAGCCATTCTTTTACCGATTGCATTTGTCCGGATGCAATCAACGCATCCACATCAATCTCTTTTGACATCGCATCGAATATCTGTGCTCCATAGAGGTTCCCGAGTGCATAGGTCGGAAAATAACCGAGTTCCCCCATGGACCAGTGGATATCTTGCAATACTCCCTCTCTGAAGTTCTTCGGACGAATACCAAGCAACTTAACCATCTTTTCATTCCATGCATCAGGAAGATCCTTGACAGCTAGCTGACCTGTTAGCAAAGCTCTCTCGAGTTCGAATCGCAAGATGATATGCATACCATAGGTTACTTCATCAGCATTTACCCGTATGAAAGACGGCTCAACTTTATTGATGCCTTTGAGAAACGAGTCAACATCGATTTGATTGAGCTGAGTGGGAAACAATGTTTTTAATTTTGGAAAAAAATGGATCCAGAAAGCCTTGCTCCTGCCGATGATATTCTCCCATAGACGGCTTTGGCTTTCATGGAATGCCAAAGAAGTCCCCCCGGCCAAGCTGGAACCACGAGTCACAGGGTTCGAAGAACCTTGCTCATACAAGGCGTGACCGCCTTCATGAATTGCTGTAAACATCGAGCTGGTCACATTCGGTTCGGTATAGCGGATTGTCAACCTAATATCATCCGCACCCAATTTAGTGGTAAACGGATGGGTGGATATTCCGATTACACCTCGATTGAAATCAAAACCTATCGTCTCAAGGATTTCTTTGTTGAATTGCTCCATCTTGTCTTGGGCATACTTTTGGTAGAGAAAAGCATCATCAGCTGCTCTTCGGTCTTTTAGTGCATCCAAAACAAAGAGAAGGTCCTTTTTCATCGCAGCGAAGAGCTGTGCGACTTCAGCTGTGGTAGTCCCGGGTTCAAATCGATCAATCAAAGGATCATATGGATCGTCGACATATCCGAACCTTCTTGATTTCTCACGCACCATCTCAACTATTCGTTCAAGTGTCGGTGCGTACTGTGAAAAATCATCCGCCTGTCTTGCTTCTGCCCAAATCCGGTGAGCTCTTCCCGTCAACTCAGCGAATTCACGCACGAATGACGCATCCAATTTTCTTTGTCTGTTCCACTCGGTAAAAAGAATCCGGACCAACGCACTACTGTGCTCGTCAAGCGAAGGATCTCCACTACCGTGCTCCTCGCTCGCACCCAAAGAAGTGAGCAACGAACCCATTTCATCCGAGGTAATCATTTCATGTAACCGAGTTTCTACCCAACCCATTTGGACGGCTCGCTCTTCAGCGCCGGCAGGAGGAACCGTTTCCTGATCCCATGAAAGCACAGCTGCGATATGACTAATCATGTTCAACTCACTGTCAATCTCTCTTAATCTACTTAAAGCAGCATCATAACTCATGGCAAACACTCCTTTTCGTTCTGCGATTCATTACAATTGCTTCTTATCTTTTACTACTTCAAGCACGGAAGCAATAAAATCATTCACAGGCGCGCCGTTTTCTTGTTTCCCATTCCGATATCTGATAGAAACCGAATTCGACTGCATCTCACGCTCACCTAAGATAAGCATATAAGGAACCTTCATGTTCTGTGCATTTCGAATTTTTGCATTCATCCTGTCAGAACTATCATCAAGGTATGCTCTCAAGCCGTGTTTCTTCAGCTCGACTAGTACTTCTTGGGCGTAATCATTAAATATTTCGGAAACAGGAATCACACAGACTTGTTCCGGCGAGAGCCACGGAGGGAATGCACCGGCGTAATGTTCGAGCAAGACACCGAAAAATCGTTCTATCGATCCGAGAAGTGCACGGTGTACCATATAGATGCGCTTTTCAGCACCATCTTTATCAACAAACGTCATATTGAACCGTTCGGACATGTTAAAGTCAAATTGAATAGTGGAAAGCTGCCACTCCCTTCCAATCGCATCTTTGATCTTCAGATCTATTTTCGGACCATAGAATGCACCGCCACCCTCATCGATTTCATAGGCAAGGCCTTCTGATTCGAGGGCTTTCTTCAATGATTCGGTAGCAGCTGCCCATCGCTCAGGATCCCCGACACTCTTTTCGGGCTTGGTTGAAAGGTATGCATTGATATCTTCGAAACCGAATGATCTGAGCATATACAAGGAGAACCGTAGAACTTCTTCAATCTCAGATTCCATCTGATCAGGAGTACAGAAGATATGCGCATCGTCCTGAGTGAACCCCCTGACTCGCATCAACCCGTGTAACGCTCCCGCCTTTTCATATCGATACACAGTTCCCAATTCAGCCCAACGAAATGGTAATTCACGGTATGAATGCTTTGAATTACGGTACACCATGATATGGAACGGACAGTTCATCGGTTTGGTGTAATAGTCAGCTTTGTCCATCTCCATCGGAGAGTACATGCTCTCTTTATAGAAACCGAGGTGACCACTGGTCTCCCAGAGCCAAGACTTTCCCACATGGGGAGTGAATACCATCTCATAGCCATGCTTGTAATGTTCTTCCCTCCAGAAGTTCTCGATGGCCATGCGGATTCGTGCTCCTCGCGGATGCCAATATACCAAACCTGGCCCGGCCTCTTCATGAAGGCTAAAAAGATCAAGTTCTTTTCCGAGTTTCCGGTGATCACGTTTCTCGATATCTTCTAATTTTTGAAGGTACAAGCGTAAGTCTTTCGGATTCGTCCATGCCGTTGCATAGATCCTGGTCAGCATTGGGTTGGTTTCTTTTCCACGCCAATAGGCTCCTGCCGTATTGAGCAGTTTGAAAGCCTCGCCATTGAGTTCTTTTGTCGAAGCGACATGCGGTCCGCGACAGAGATCGGTGAACCCGCCTTGGTTATAGAGGGAGATTTCTTCTCCTTCCGGTATCGCATCGATCAATTCAAGCTTATAGACTTGATCTGCGAACATCGAGCGTGCTTCTTCTTTTGAAATAACTATTTTTTTAAACTCTTTATCTTCTTTAATGATGTGTTTCATCCGCTCGGTGATTTCATCCAAATCTTCCTGGGTCAGCGCCCTTGGCAGATCAAAATCGTAATAGAAGCCATTATCGATTGCCGGGCCGATGGCTATCTGGGCTGTCGGAAACATCTGGAGGACAGCCTCGGCCATCACATGAGACATGGAGTGGCGAACTTTCAATAATCGTTCATCTTGTTTTTGCGTATTCGACATAGTATTTTACTCCTTCACCATAGGTGATTTCTTACAACATACATATTCTTGTGACGGCAGGAAATAAAAAAACCTCCATGTTCTTGCCCTTCCCGACACCAATTGGTCTACTCGGTAAGGACGAGATCATGAAGGTCCATGTTCCCGCGGTTCCACCTTACTTCCTGCAGGAATACCTGCAAGCTCTTCATTGTCCCGTTCACGCAGGGAAAGCACGGTAACGCATACTGATTCCTTTCAGAACGTTCAGCGTACGGCTCGAAAGTGGTATTCACCGGGAACCGTCGGATGCCTCCCACCCAATCGATTCACATCGAAAGGACATCCTCTCACTGGCGGTTTGCACCGGCTACTCGTCTTCGTCATCGCCTTTTACACTATAGTGTTCAGGAATAGAAGGATTGTCAAGAAGCTAATTACGAATGGAAAGTTTTTTACCAATGCAAAGCTATGATTCGGGCAACTTCTTCTATGAACCGGGCATCTTCTTTCGAAAACCGACTTGTATGCGGACTATCGATATCGAGTACCCCCACAACTTCATCTGCAACGAAAATCGGAACTACCAATTCGCTTTTACTTGCCGTATCACATGTTATGTGGCCAGAAAATTTAGTGACATCCTCAACCAATTGCGTCTCTTTTGCGATACAACAACGACCACACACTCCTTTACCAACAGGAATACGGGTACACGCAGGATTCCCCCAAAAGGGGCCGAGTAGCAATAGATCTTCGCCATCGATGTTTGACCGTACATAAAAGCCGACCCAATTGATCCGGTCCAGATAACTAGCTAATAATGAGGCCGTATTGGCAAGTGTTGAAATTCGAACAAGCATATGTTGCTGACTCGGTTCAAGTAGCGCTGTAAGACTTTTTAGAAACAATTGATCGTCCGAAGTCCTGTCACCGCTTTTTTCTATTAACTTGACCATTATCTTACCTAAACCAATTCATTTTTGGCGCTTTGTCCGCAAGAAAGTAGTTGTTTGCATTTTGCAGAGAGCACCGCAAAACTAGTTGCCAGATCAGTCCGTTGGACAATCACATAAGCGGGAAGCTTCAAATCTTTAGGAGCAAAATTCCAGATCGCCTTGATACCGAAGCTGACCAAATCTTCTGCCAACTCCTGTGCTGTCGCTGCAGGGACAGCCATAACCGCAATATGTACCGAATGTTCATCGATATATTGTCGTAATTCTTTCATCGGCAGTACAGTGATTGTTCCGATCTTCATACCGATTTTTACAGGATCGTTATCAAACACCGCAATGATTCGTAATCCGTAACTTGCGAACCCTTCATACCTTGCCAAAGCTCCACCCAAATGGCCCGCACCTACAAGAATTGCATCAGTCGGTTGATCCCACCCGAGGTTTTGCATGATTGCATCTATTAACGGAGCAATTTCAAAGCCTACTTTTGGTTTTCCCTCTACCCCGGTACCTGCCATGTCTTTACGCACCTGTACGGCGGTCAGACCAAGATCCTCGGCTAAGGTGGTGGCGGAAATCCATGAAAAACCTTTCTCTTTATAATATTGCAATAACCGAAGATATGATGGGAATCGTTTGATGGTCGGTATTGAAATCATCATTTTCCTCCATTAGGGACAAGTGTTTTGACAGAATCGACTATCAGTCGCGGTCGATAGGCAAAGCGATTTGGAGTGGACATATCGGACACTCCGGATAGAACAAGCACTGTATCAATTGAGCTTTCTATTCCGCTTACGATATCGGTGTCCATACGATCTCCGATGATTGCCGTGTCCTCCCTTGTGCTATTAAGCCGTTTCAATGCTTGTCGCATCATCACCGGATTAGGTTTACCGACAAAATAGGGTTCTACGCCGGCGGTTCGGGCAATCGGTAAAATCAATGCCCCGGTCGCAGGTACGATGCCGTATTCGCTCGGACCTGTCAAGTCGGGATTTGTTCCAATGAGGCGCGCGCCTTTAGTCACTAAATTAGCTGCCTTGATCACCGTATCATAATTATAAGTCCTGGATTCACCGACGACAACATAATCCGGATTTATGTCATTCATAGTATAACCGGCCTCATACAATGCATTGATAAGCCCCGCTTCTCCAATTACATAGGCCGTTCCATGCGAAATTTGCGAATCAAGAAATCCGGCTGTGGCTAAGGCTGAAGTGTAAAAGTGCGATACATCCACTTCAAGCCCGAGTCGTCTCAATTTCAAATGCAATTCCATCTGGGATCGTTCACTTGAGTTCGTAAGGAAAAGATACTGTTTATGTTCACTTTGGAGCCATTCAACGAAATCAACTACACCTTCGAGCAATTTATTGCCATGATAGATGACTCCATCCATATCGCAAATGAAGGCCTTTTTATTTCTCATTATCTCCAATAACTGTTCCGAGGAACAATATCGTTCAACCTGGTTCATAACATTTCCCCTTTCAGTGCTTTATAGACTTCGTCGATATCTGATTGGGGAGTACTAGTCCCCGCGGTCAGGCCCACGATTGAATAACATCGCATCTGTTCGGTTACCTCTTCAGCTGATTCTACATGAAATGCGGGCAAGCCGTTGTCCTCAACAAGATGTACCAACGCGGTGGTATTCGCACTGTTTTTACCGCCAACGACGATGACCGCTTCTACTTGGCCGCACAGATCAATCAACGCTTTATTTCTTCTCAACGCACCGGCACACAAATGGTTTCCGATAATCATCGAATCGCCGAATTTTTGTTTCATTGCCTGAAGGATGTTCTTGTATTCAGAAGCGGGAAGCGTCGTTTGAGTCATCAGTACCCAACGACCGCCAATATGTGGCAAATTGTTTACATCTTGAGTATTCTGCACGACAAATGATGGAATGACAACGCCATCATTATCTTGGACACCGGAAAGAGCGGTGACTTCACTATGTCCAGCTATTCCGGCAATGACGATATGATCATCCTTATTGACATCCCTGATGATCTTTTGAGAATACTCCACGTTGCGGCATGTTCCATCTATTAATTCAAAACCAGCCTGAATAAAACGGTTTCTCAGCTCGTCGGTGATGCCGTGAGCTCTTACAAGAGCGACACCGGCTGGTGCATCTTCGGGTTGTTCAATGTGGCGCAATCCTAATTCTGATAGTTGCTTAACGACACGCTGATTATGTATGAACCATCCAATAGAATATGCCGGGATGTTTTTTTGTGATGCTTTCTTCAAACATTCATGTGCCAGATCGACGACTTGTCGGACCCCCACACAAAATCCCAATGTTTCAGAAAGAATGATCTCCACCAAAGCCTCCAAAAAAATTGCCGTCAGTGCAGTATATACTACCTGACGGCCATGTGGAACAACATAATCGAACACCGATTGCTTTAAGCCTACTTCTTTTCTTTCCGTTTTCCTTTCAGCTTGCGCTCGACTGTCGGAACAGAAAGGTCTTCGATAGGAGCTTCTTCTTCATCGTTCACAACTTCAAATTGAGCAACTTTTTCCCCGTTCGAAGCTTTTGATACCGGCAAACCCTTACGTTTGGTAGTCCAGAACAGTATCGCTGGTGCAAAGAAGTTACTTGAATAAGCACCTACTGCGACTCCGAAGGCCATTTCGATAGCAAACAACTGGATTGAGCCTGAGGCGAGAATTGCCAAAGGAAGCACAGCTAGCATGGTGGTTAACGATGAAAAAATTGTTCTGGATAACGATTGACTCACGCTTACATTGATCATCGATAACAAATCCATATCTTTAATAATCTTACGATTCTCACGGATTCGGTCGAAAATTACAATAACGTTGTTCAATGAATATCCGATAATCGTCAGCAACGCAGCAATGGTAGTACTTGAAACTTCAAGCTGGAATAAAATGATGAACGCAACCAAAGCCAAGATATCATGTATAAGGTTGATAATCGCTGCCAATGCATAACTGATCTTAAACCTGAACCATACATAGAGCAAAATCAATACTACGGTAACAACAGCAGCAATGATTGAACTGGTGACGAGAGTCGTAGAAAATTTTGGTCCTACGAAGTCAGTCTGGAGCACGACGATATTGCTATCCCCGAAAGCTGCTTTCAGCTTCTCGGATACCATCGCCGCAATCTCTTCCTGTCCTGCTCCCGTATCACTGCCCAAACGGACCTGGAATATCTGGCGATACTCTTCACCGACGATCTGTACCAATGAAGCTTCGGTCAACACTTCCCTGATTTCATTGATGGAGACATAATCATTTCTATCGGTATTGGCACCATTAAGCTTGAACGGAATTGTACTCAATGTCGCTGGTAAGCCAAATCCTGAAATAATGCTTGAAGAAGCAGCTTGCGGTGCCAAGGCGTTGGCTTGGACATTACTAACAGTATTTGAGATTGCCGAAGCAATATCCTGTACGGTCGGATAAGCGGATGTAGAAAATTCATGATACTTCACACCCGTCGTAGAGCTGCGGACTACGAGCGTTACATTTGATTCGACCACATCGAGGGTGACAGTTTCATCACCTGAATAGGTCAACTCAAGAACTGCCGGTGCAATCTGGAAACTTTGAGAAAAACCACTTTGAAAGTCGATTCCTAGATTGAATCCTCCGAATGCAACGAATCCAACGATTCCTGCAATAAGGAATGCCGCTGACAACGCTAGGGCAAGAAACCGGTATTTTGTTGTCTGGAATATGCGTTTAGCCATTATTTATCCCTCCTCCAGCTGATTTTCAGCCGAGGATGTTTGCCGGCAACTTTCGCGTCAAACATAAGCTTGACAACGAATAATGCACAGAACATCGAACTCACTATACCTACGGCCAAGGTGTTTGCAAACCCTTTTATCGCACCGGTTCCCAGTTGTGAAAGCACAAGAGCCGCGATTATTGTCGTCACATTGGCATCCATGATTGTCCAGAATGTTTTTGCAAAACCGGCTTTTACCGATGCCTGTGAAGTTTTGCCGACAGCAAGCTCTTCTTTAATTCGTTGGAAAATGATTACGTTTGCATCGACCGCCATACCAACGGAAAGGACCAACCCTGCGATACTCGTTAACGTAAGGGTAAGATTGAAAGCTGAAAGCACTGAAATCATGATAAAGATATTGAGCAACAAGGCAATGTCAGCGAACAGACCGCTGGAACTGTACAGAGCGATCATGAACAGGAACACGAGCATCAAGCCGATGATAATCGCCAGCAACCCTGCCTGTACGGTATCTTCACCCAACGAAGCCCCAACAGCCTGTTGGCTCACGACTGTCAACTCAATCGGCAATGCTGCCGTCTTCAATACGATTGACAAGTCGGCTGCTTCTTGAGTAGAAAAACCGGTGATTTGCACATCGCCACGAATAGCTTGGGTGATGGTAGCCATCGCCTTGACTTTCCCATCTTGGACCACAGCCATGAGTTCATTGATATTATCTGAGGTTAGCCTGTGGAAAATAACCGCTCCGGTAGCATCAAGCTGGAAATTGACTGTTGGCTGCCCGGTGACGGGATTCGTACTGGGAATAGCATCCGTGATATGCATTCCATCCAATCCGATATCCTCATGAAGGACAACCACATCCTCAAGATCGTCCAAACCGTATGGGTCGTTCACATAGTATCCTGCAGCGATTCTTCCGGCAGGTAAGAAATCAGGTTGCTTTAATTGACCGGTACCGGTGAACTTTTCTCCCGGATTCTCAGCATAGTATGTTTTTAACTGAGTAGTTAATTCCTGATCAACCATCTGGAACGTAAGAGAACCCTTTCCCTTTAAGAATGAGTTGACTCGTTCAGGATCGGCAGCCCCCGGAATTTCAATCAACAGCTGATCACTTCCTTGGACACGGATATCGGGCTCGGTCACACCAAACTGGTCGATCCGTTCATTAAGAATCACCCTGTCTTCTTCAAGAAGCTCTTTGATCCTTTCGCCGGTAAGTTTGCTCCCTGTTCTCTCTTCATATGCCTGCGGATCCGCTTCAAGCAAAATACTCATACCACCGCGCAGATCAAGACCAAGTTGCAATACTTTAGTACTTAAGTTCTTTAAATCCAGAAGCTTTGTTCTTACAGAGCTTTCGAGTGCATCAAACAATGCCTGTTCTGAAGTAAAGCCAAGCATTAAAGACTTGACTGTCCATGTTCGGGGAACCGCGATTCCCAGTGTTTTGTAATTTTCCTTTGCAGTACTGACGAGAAATTCATACTGCTCCGGCACTTTGCTATCCGGATCACTTTTTACCAACGTTTTCAGTTGGTCCAACCCTTGTGAAGCCTGCCCTCTAGCATACTCCCTGATTTGGGTCTTGGAACCGGTAGCAAGATCTTTGGTCTCCTGGGGTACAAATGCATACCATTTGATGGTGGGATAAATAAAAATCCCACATATCACCATAACCAGAAGAACGATGAACAAACGCCCTCGTTTTTTCATGATTCTCTCCATGCCTCAGTGTGAGCTCAAACTGTTTCTTTCGTATCTTCAGTCGCCGGCTTTTCATCAACCACTACGGCATCTTCAACCGGTTCTTTTGCTTTTTCAGGAACCTTTTGCCCTTTCTTCTTGGCAGGGGCTTCGACTTTTTCGACTTTCTTCTCGACTTTTTCCTCTACGACAGAACTTTTCTCTTCCTTCGCAGGAGCTGAAGCATCGGCTTTTCTGTCAAGAATCTGAGCAATCGCACTTTTTGAGAATTCGATCCTCGTATTGTCATCGACTTTAACAACGACAGTTGATTCTTTCACAGAAACAATCGTTCCTCGAATACCGCCAATTGAAACGACTTTATCGCCTTTCTTCATTGAAGCAAGCATGCTTTTTGTTTCTTTCTCACGCTTCTTCTGCGGCCTGATAATCAGGAAATAGAAAATCAAAATGATCAGGCCGAAGGTGATGAACGTCATTGTCATCGATCCTGTCGAGCTTGCCGTTCCGCTTGCAGCGGTCCCTTGGGTTCCCAAGGTGGTCAGCAATGCATCCATACTATACAAACCTCTCTATTGGGTATCGAAATATACGCACCGCCTAACGTAGCACGTTACGGCGGCAGTAGTCAAGTTTGATCTCAGGCTGTAAGCAAGTGAAAATTGTCTTCACATACCTGCCGCTAATAATGAAATCCGCCTATCGGATTAGCCACATAATCTCATAGTTATTTTGTTAATAAATCCAACAAGTAAAAACAGAAAAATTTGGGACCGCCCGGAAGCGGTCCCAGTTGATCATTAATCGATCGCGAATGACTTACATCATGCCGCCCATGCCACCCATTCCACCGGCCCCGCCAGCAGGAACCGGAGGTTCCGGAGCAGGAATTTCAGTAATAGAACATTCTGTGGTCAGAATCAAAGAGGCAATCGAAGCAGCGTTCTGCAAGGCACTGCGAGTCACTTTGGCAGGATCAGTGATTCCTGCTTCAAACATATTCACCCATACCATCTTGGCCGCATCAAAGCCAACTTCAGGTTTTTCTGTCTTGGCTTTTTCAGAAATGATTGCACCGTCAAGACCAGCATTTTCCGCAATCTGACGAATAGGTTCTTCCAAGGCTCTACGTACGATCTTGTAACCGATAGCCTCTTCTTCGGGAAGATTTGAAAGGTTCTTGGATTCAAGAGCGCGAGCTGCTTGGATGAGAGCCACGCCGCCGCCGGCGATGACACCTTCTTCAATTGCCGCCCTGGTTGCCGAAAGAGCATCTTCAACTCTGTGTTTCTTCTCTTTCAGTTCAACTTCAGTTGCGGCGCCAACATTGATAACCGCCACGCCACCAGCCAGTTTGGCAAGACGTTCCTGCAGTTTCTCGCGATCATAATCGCTTGTCGTATCCTGGATTTGAACTTTGATTTGTGAAATCCTATCTTTAATATCTGACTGTTTTCCAGCACCGTTGATAATCGTAGTATTGTCTTTTTCGACTTTCACGGTCTTCGCCCTACCAAGTTGTGTCAAGTCAGTGTTTTCAAGCTTGAGCCCCAACTCTTCGGAAATTACCTGTCCGCCGGTAAGGATTGCGATATCTTCAAGCATTGCTTTGCGGCGATCGCCAAAACCAGGTGCCTTAACGGCAACAGCAGTCAAAGTTCCCCTGATAGTATTTACGATCAAGGTAGCCAAAGCTTCACCATCGACATCTTCTGCAATGATAAGAACCGGCTTGCCGGCTTGTGCGACTTTCTCAAGCACGGAAAGGAGATCTTTCATGTTGGAAATCTTCTTGTCATAGATAAGAATGTACGGGTCTTCAAGAATGGAAACCATGGTGTCACGGTTGGTTGCAAAATAAGGAGAAAGATATCCACGATCAAATTGCATACCTTCAACGAAATCAGTGGTCGTCTCAATCGTTTTGGATTCTTCTACCGTTATTACTCCGTCTTTGCCGACCTTCTCCATAGCATTGGCAATCTCGTCTCCGATTTCACGGTCATTGTTAGCGCTGATCGTGGCAACCTGGGCAAGTTCCTCTTTGTCTTTGATCATCTTTGCCTGGCGTTTCAACTCTTTGATGGTGTCTTCGACAGCTTTGTCGATTCCTCGGCGGATACCCATAGGATTCACGCCGGCAGCAACACTCTTCATGCCTTCTTTGGTAATTGAATAGGCAAGTACAGTTGCTGTAGTAGTTCCGTCACCAGCAACATCATTTGTCTTTGTCGCCACTTCCTTGAGTAGCTGTGCCCCCATATTCTCAAACGGGTCGTCCAACTCGATCTCACGAGCAACCGATACACCGTCTTTTGTTACAGTCGGAGCACCAAATTTTTTCTCAATGAGGACATTCCTGCCCTTTGGTCCAAGGGTCACCTTTACTGCGCGGGAGATCTTTTCCACGCCAACTACCAGAGACCTTCTGGCTTCTTCATTGAATTGCAATTGCTTTGCCATACTCTACCTCTCATTTAATATAATGGTATTCTTTACATGTAATAGTCTGCACGCAGACTTTGGGTAGCCGGGACACCTCAATCCCGTCACCGATATGTAACATACAAATAAAAAAACGGAACATCAACAGGAAAACAACTAAAATTTATCAAAACATACCACTTCATGCAAAAATCACAAAGAACTACTGTAGTTTCAAAGGAAATTTCGACACGTTCTCAGTATGGTCGATTCATCGTTCAGCTCACACATCACAGACGGAACAACAATAATAGTGTGGGAACACCACATCCATCGCCACAAACATTTTTTTATACACTTTCAGTTTCCTCGATATCTTAATCATTCGATGTCCCCTTTGGTATGTCGCAGTTCACATCACTAGCATTGTTGCCATAAAAGGACTTCCATACCAACCGATTCGTTGGAAAGCTTAAGCACTATTGCCAGGTGCGGGATTTGTTGGAATAACCGCATACTAGCTAATTGAAAACATCGCGGTGGATTTTTCTTCACCATCGTATATTGGAATGATCGTGCCTGCCACATCGCTGATGAAAGTACTTTGTTCACTCCTTTTTGCCAGGAAAAAGAAGATAGGCCGACAATTAATTCTTGGATTCGTGTTCGCAACCATCGGCGTAGTTCTGGTATATCCAACGGAATGTCCAAACTCCATCTATCATCAGAAGGAGATATCTTAACCCTGCTTCTTACTGTCGGACGGCCTTCTTATTTATACGAATCAGAACTGACAGGTACTCGATCATCACCCTAACGAGGAAAATATATTTATGGTATGTTGTTTACTTTACTATCGGTCATCCCAATGGGTTGTTCCATACACATACGAGATTTCAATTTCTCGACTTTCTCGCTCTTTTTTAATTCTAGGATCAGGAAACGGTACGGTGTGTTTCATGACATGGACTTATTCGGTCGAGCATCTTAGGGTATGAAAATCAAAGCCCGCTATATACATACCCCCGATTGTAGCTATAAACGTATCAGCGGTAGTATTGAAGGAACACGTCACGTGGATATCGTTTATTGGTTGCATATTCATCCTTGTTGTGTATGATTTTCAGAACAAAAAGAAAAACAATACCAAATTACCATTAATCCAGATGGATTATAATCCCCCTTAGATTATATAAATTATTAAATCACAACCAAATAAAACTATCTCGTCGCTTGCTGACAAAGCTATGGAGTCGCTTGCCGATTAGCACACTCCATGGTATTATCGCTCTATGAAAAATAAAACAATACCAATTATTCGTCTAACAAGTGTTATCATATTTCTGATAATCGCAACCGGTTTCACACAACTTTCAGCTGCCGGTGAAGGTGAACAACAATCCTTCAAATCCTTCGTTACCTACGATTTGGCGGGGAATACGGTAAACCAAGAAATTTTTGCCGCAAACACCGTCACCTTAGTCAATGTATGGGCAACCTTCTGTCCCCCCTGTTTACAGGAAATGCCCGGGCTAGGTGAATTATCGAGAGAATTCAGCGATAAAGGCGTAGGAATTGTCGGTATAGTAACCGACGTTTACCCGAATCAAGCAGGGCAATTGATAAATGTGGATAAGGCTCTTCAGATTGTGAACCAAACACAGGCTGATTACCCGCATCTGTTACTTTCAGAGGATCTGATGAAAACCCGTCTCGGGAATGTCCAGGCAGTCCCGGAAACTTTTTTTGTTGATAGTAATGGCAATGTCATAGGAAAAACCCACGTTGGTGCCAGGAGTAAAACCGCATGGAAACTTCTCGTCGAACAAACGCTAAAAGCAGTGCAAAAATAGCCATAATCTTACTCATCCTTGGAGGACTTCTCATAACTGTTGGCATTTTCTTTAAAGAAATGACCATTGTTCTCCAAAAAGCAACGCTGATTTGTCTGGAGTGTATCGGCCTTGGCTAAGCTGTTGGGAAAATCATTATCTTGGATTCGTTTACGAGTCCAAATAATATGGGCACTGTTGTCCAACGCCTATATAGTAGGATTCCTTAACGGTAAGATTTACCAAGGGAATTTGAAATCCGTATGTGTACCTGGATTAAACTGCTATGCTTGTCCAGGTGCGTTAGGTTCTTGTCCGATCGGATCGTTACAAGCAGTCTTCAATTCTAGTTCACACACTGTTTCCACATATGTTGCGGGAACTGTTATTTCATTTGGAGCGATATTCGGAAGATTTAACTGCGGGTGGTTATGCCCTTTCGGTTTATTACAGGATCTTTTGTACGCAATCCCCTTGCCAAAGAAGGTTAAAAAAATTCGAGTGGTATCAGGCGAACGAATTCTCAGGACTCTTCGTTATGTGATATTGGTCCTGCTGGTCATTATATTGCCGATGATGATTACGGACACTTTCGGTCAAGGATCCCCATGGTTCTGCAAATGGGTCTGTCCATCAGGAACTCTTTCAGGGTTGTTACTTTTATTGGGAAACCCAACATTACGTGGTGCGCTAGGATGGTTATTTGCATGGAAAAATGTGATTTTAATAACAATTGTACTTCTATCATTACTAATATGGCGTCCGTTTTGTCGCTATATTTGTCCTTTGGGAGCCATATACGGGCTTTTTAATCCGGTTGCTCTCTATCGGTTCAAAATTGATACGGGTGCTTGTACGAAATGCACTATTTGCCAAAAGACTTGCAAGATGGATATCCCGGTGTATAACACACCGAACAGTCCTGATTGCGTACGCTGCGGTGCTTGCATACAAGCTTGCCCACATCATGCGATCTTACACGGTAAAGAAGTATTTACCAACCGAGACGTTGTAGAAAACGCATGATATTGTCTACGGTCAGTTCCAAATCTTTTGGAGCCCTTTTCATGACTTGCTTAAAGTCCTTGGCTACACGATTAATGCTAAACACCGCGGAGAGCCCTAACTGATACGCTTGGTCGATATCGTCTCCGATATCTCCGACAACGGCAATCAAAGGAACATCGGCTTTCTTTGTTCGTTTTGCAATACCTATGACAACCTTTCCCCTGAGGCTCGATGTGTCAAGTTTTCCCTCTCCGGTAAACACCATATCGGTATTTTCCAACAACACATCAAAAGAGACCGTATCAAGGACTACTTCGATACCCATTTTAAGCGATGAATTGAAAAAGGCTACCATTGCAGAGCCCATACCTCCTGCGGCCCCGGCTCCCGGGATATCGGACACGTCAAGGTGCAGTTGTTCTTTGATCGTCTCACTCAACACCTTCAATTGCTTATCAAGCAACTCGACCATCTGCTCATCGGCACCTTTTTGCGGGCCGAACACATAGGCAGCGCCATGTTCTCCATATAAAGGATTGTCAATATCACACATCGTGATAATTTCAACATCATCCAGAATGTTAATTTTCCCACTGGTATCGATCCGGCGGATATCACTTAAAGTTCTACCCGTTGGAATGAATTCTTTATCTTTACTGTCGAAAAATCGAATGCCAACCGCGGCAGCGGCTCCCACGCCACCGTCATTGGTAGCACTTCCACCAAGACCGACAATTATTCTTTTACTCCCATTCGAAGCCGCATGGGCAATCAACTGCCCGACTCCATATGTTGTCGCAAGATCCGGACGCTTGTGATCGCCTACTAAAGGCAATCCCGCACACGCTGCCATCTCAACTATTGCCGTGGTGTCATTAATCACACCATACGATGCGCGCATCGGTTCAAAGAAAGGTCCACAAACTTCTGCTTCTACTTTTCGACCGCCCAAAGCAGTTAAGAATGCGTCGACACTTCCCTCCCCGCCGTCAGCTACAGGGATTGAAGTGATGCTGGCATCAGGATAATGACGTAAGATAGTACGTTCCATGATGGTGCAAATTTCTTTGGAACTCATTGTCCCTTTGAATGAATCGGGAATAAGTAAAAATTTTTTCATGTCGCCTCCATTATCTCGGGACCAATAATGTCAATATGATTCCGATGAGGACAGCGACGAGATTGCTAATGAAATTCACCACATCGTTATCTATCCATCTGATACCCCGACATAATTCGAGTGGCATCGAATCACGGTTGTCATGTTCGGTAATTCTATTTTTTTCCGGGTCCCAATAATGTCCCTGTAATGTAGCACCCAACAGACTGTCGACTACACTTCCCAGGAATCCAGAAACTACGATGATTGATGCACACATAATCCATGATGAGTCAGAAAAATCAGCAAAGGATCCATACCACGCAAGACCGATCAACAAAGATCCTAATAATGAACTGAATGTTCCCAGCAAAGAAACTCCTCCGGATTGCCCGGGAGGAACCGGTTTTCCTGTTGCGATGGAAATCGGTGGTTTTTTGCTTAAGATTCCTGCTTCGCCGGCCCAGGTATCAGCAGTGCTTGCCGCAACAGCACAACCAAACATCACCAAAGCCATCCTACTTGTGCTAGCTCCATAGAAAAGTGCACTGGCAGCAGCCAATCCTCCATTTGCCACTACTTGAGCCCAATCTCGCCGGCCGCTTTTCTTTTGCATGCCCAAATCGAGTTGTTTTGTGACCGATCGAGAAATCTTACCCAAAATATTTGCAGTGAGAAAAAACAACATCAGAAGAAGCCAACCGTCAATTTTTGTAAACCAAAAGGTGAATATTCCGATAATGAAAGCTGAAATCGCACCGCTTACAGACAACCATCGGAGCGACCATGCCCCGATTGCCAACACAAGGTTGATTCCCAATCCAATCAAAACTGTCTGTAATGAAGGTATCATGACATCAGCACCATTGAAGTAAAAGCTGCTCCCAAGGGAACAGTCAGATTATCTAAGCCCCAAGGAGTACACATCTCAAATACAGTGGCGGTAGCTGCTATGAGAAGCGCTTTAATCCACCATCCGAATGACCATAATCCTACGATCTGATAAAAATACGATACAATAATAACGATCAAGAACGTTACGATGAATATAGTAAGCGAACCAAGGAATGATTTTTCTCCGCCAAAGATCATCTTTTTGGCCTTCCCCCATTTTTTACCCACCAATGCAGCAAAACCATCGGCATACCCCATCGTGAGCACTCCTATGGTCGCAGCCCATTCAGATAACACATCTAGGTGGATGAGGCCAATAACAATAAACAAAGATATCGGAAAATAGATAAGACCGTAATTCCGTCTCTTATCACTGACACCAAGGATGTTTGCGGCACCGGTAAATACGGCAGCTGCATTAGCCATGATAAAGACAATCGGTCCAATCAATGAGATGATGATTTCATCGAAAGCCCAAAGATAGATGAACCACCAGTTGGTAACTCCAATATGGATAAACTTTCGAACGATTTCAGAACCGATATGCAACTTCTTTGCCATAAAAATTCCTATGGCTAGGAGAAGTAGGATAAAGCCAAATGAAACTATCAATCCTGTTACATTCATTACTCGACTATAGAGGAAAGAACATAGTTACGCAAGATTTCAATCAACCCTAATTTTACATAAATCACTCTTGTGTCACAGTATTGACAGCTGGAATGCCGCGTGATATCTTGATTGTGCTTTCGTTTTTGAGTTGCAGCTGTTTCTTTTAATCTAGTGTTTCGTGTCGTGTCTTTTCTATTCCCGTAGACCGATTAAATTGACTCAAGCATGCCGCCAAATGAAGCAATTATAAAGAACAGGCAAAAGGCCTGTGGAGGATGCTGATTTATGGCAAAGAAGATCTATGTCGGCAACATGAGTTATGCCACCACCGAAGAGGAACTTCGGGAACTGTTCGCACAGTACGGTACCGTATTGAGCGCAAACATTATTATCGACAGGGAAACCCATCGTCCGAAAGGGTTCGGCTTTGTTGAGATGGAAGAGGATGCTGCTGCTGAAGCTGCAATCTCCCAACTCGATGGAAAAGAAGTCGGTGGACGCAACCTTCGTGTAAACGAAGCGATTGCCAAACCTCGGCCGACGAGAAATTATCGCGACTAAACACGACTACTACCCTGAACAATGAAGAGGCTGTTACAGAATATGTGACAGCCTCTTTTCCATACTTAGTGCAAGAATAATGCCCATACGCCGATAAATAGTAATACCATCACCACATTCACCATGGTGAACACCAACAGATAGGTGAATGTAGCGTGACTCTCATGGCGACTGAAAAATTTAAATGAAATAACAGAGGCCAAAGAAGCTATCAAGGTTCCACATCCTCCTGCATTCACACCGAGCAGCAATTGTGCGGCATCTTCTGTGAAATTTGACAATAAGAGCGTAGCCGGAACATTACTAATAACCTGGCTTGCCAATACAGAAGTCAAGAACACCCTCCCTTCAAGCAACCACTCTAAAAACTCCCTTACCGATTCAATCCGTGCTAAGTTACCGACAAAGATAAAAAACCCGACGAAAGTGAGTAATAAAGAATAATCGATTTCTTTTAACACATCCTTTCTCGACAATACGATAACGATTATTGTCGATACATACCAAGGCATCACGTTGAATACCGCTAGGAGCGCTATTGCAAATAGAGCCACATACCACACGATTTTCGTAACCGAGGGGATTTCAGGTTTATCTAGTTGAAGCGCTAATGTACTTTCCCCTTTTGGTACTATCAATAGGAACAGTAATAATGCGACAGCACCTACCATGACCAAGGGAAGCATCGTAAAGAAAAATTGTGTGCCAGACATATTGAAATGCGAATATATATACAGGTTTTGAGGATTCCCCATCGGTGTAAGAGAACTACCGACATTGGCTGCGACCGTCTGCAAAACGACAATCGGTAATATCGGTTTTTTATCTCCGACAAGAGTAAACACGATTATCGTAAATGGAACAAAAGTAATCAGGGCAACATCATTGGTGACAAACATTGAAATAAAGAACGTGATCGAGATCAATACTAGGGCAACCTGCCTGTTTGTTTTGACTCTTTTTAACATTGCATACGCTAGCGTATCGAATAATTTGATACGGCTAAAAGCAGCCACTACTATCATCAAAGACAACAAGCATCCAAGAACTTTATAGTCCAAATAATGTAAGTAGGAAACAGAGGGATGAACATATATCATGGATAGGAGCGCCAATATCCAAGCAATAATAAGGACGGATTCTTGCTTGATATATGTGGTAATCCTATCCTTTACAAGATTACCAGGCTCCTCCGCCCCCACCACCAAACCCTCCGCCGGAGAATCCGCCGCCGCCAAAGGATGATCCGCCGAACCGTCCACCGGGGCTCGACTTTGGCATGGTTACCATCGAAGACACTAATGCAGTATTACAACGTGATAACATTGATGAAATAAACATAGCATTCCACAGATCATACCTACCCATGTACCAGTTTGGAGGTTCGAGGGTGATGTTGTCGAATTTCTTAGCCCATTTTTTCTCTAATCCCAGGACTATCGCATACGACAATACGTGATAATAGTACTCGGGATCTTCATCTATCATTCGCTTCAATTTATCAACTTCGACTTTATCGATGAATTCTCTATATCCCAGTACAGCCTCTATAGATTTTTTCCCGAATTCACTTCGTTTACGGGTAATTATCGCAAAAAAACTAATCGGAGCAATAGTAAATACCGCTTTGACAGCTTCTATAATCGATACATCATAATCATTCCACGCTATCAATCCGGGTATTGACAATATTCCACAGGCAATCAACCCAATAAGAATCATGACCATGAACCATAACACCTTGCTGATCGGTTTTCTGATATGCCAGATTCTCATGATCAGATGGGTCATTACAGCAAATAACAAACCGACTGCAATAGCAAAAAGAGCTGCGATAAAAGTTGCCGGTCCGAAGGCATTGGCCGTAAGGGCTATCGCATAGCCCAATGCAGGTATCAAAATCAATAGACCGCTTAATACTGCGATGTTTCGTGATTTCGGACTGCTAAGAGCTCGAGCACCGCTGTAGTATCTTGAAACCAAGGGGCCCATTTTTTGGTACTCGGTAAAAAATTTACCTTGAAGATCGGAAGTTTTCACCACACCGTTCGTAGCATTCTTGAAGAAAGCATTATATAATCGCTGCTCATACGGTGAAGCCCCGACGGGATCTTTACCCCGGACAAAACTAAATTTACCGTCGTCTTCAATAATACTCAGGTTCCCTTTATCAGCCCAATAGAAAATCATGGAGGTGATATCTCGCGGATCCAATGTTTCATCGATGATATATCCCACATCCATCGGTGACATACCTTCAGGCGGGTCAAACTGCGTGACTACTACCAAATCTTCATCTCTTCCGAAGCGTATCCACAGGAAAATGGCCAAGCAGACGGCACATAATGCCACCCAAAAATTGAACTTGGAGACGATCTTTTGATAATCAGGTTGCAGTTCAAAATACCCGTCAGGCATCTCAACTTGTAAAGTGACAGCTTCACCCGGCATCAATGTATCGGTATATCCGGTAATCGTTTGTCTATCTTGTGATAATTGCCACCATACTCCATCAGATGAAATTGATTCGTAATATCCGCGATAAAACCAAATTTTTTCTTCATTGATCGGATGAGGGAACGTAATCGTAAACTCATAGATCTCTATCGGTACTTGCCAATCTTCGCCAATCAAATTGAAATAGAATGCATCATACCCTTCATTCCTATCGTTTCCGATGTTATAGCGGTATGAAATGCTATAATCTTGCTTGCCTGTAACTGTCCTGTCAGGATCTCCCACCTTGAGCACCAGATATCCCGATTCGATGGAACTCTGATATTTTTCGCTCGCCTTGATACCTGAAACCCGCACCCTGATATCTTGCCGTGCAGGATCATTGAATCGATATTCAACGGGGATGACTCGGTAAAACCCATGCAACGCCTTGTGAAAATCCATCGAAATCGATTCATGGATAAGATACGTTCCATCCGAAGCAACATCAATTTGAGAAGAAAAAGATCGTATCGAATACCCTGAATCTGCCGCTCCTACAAGAGGAATTGCTAAAAACAGCAACAGGAAAATGAAAGGGATTATCCGTTTCATAAATGTTAGAATTTCACCTTTACTTGTGCTTTTGCTTCTTCTTCGATCTCAAGATACGGAAGTTTTTTGAATTGAGTGATCGAAGCTACAATCGAACTGGGTATGGTCTGGACCATGTTATTCATATCTTTAACGATTGCATTGTAGTACTTGCGTGCGTTCAGCAATTCGTTTTCGATCTTTTGTAATTGCGATTGGAGATCCAAAAATCCTTGATTCGCTTTCAAATCAGGATAACTTTCGCTCAAAGCAAACAATGTTTTTAGAGTTGCACTAAACGCGTTGGCAGCATCGTTTTTCTCTGCTAGTGTCGTCGCGGACATCGCCTTATTCCTAGCTTCAATCACTGCGGTGAGCGTTTCCTTTTCATGAGACGCATAGCCTTTCACCGTTTCAACAATATTTGGAATCAAGTCATAGCGCTTTTTAAGATGAGCATCAATCGCTGCTTCAGATTCTTCACTCTGGTTCCTGAGCCGCACCAACTTGTTGTAAACGCCAACAAAATAAAGACCAATCACTACAACGACTACTAAAATAATCCACCACACCATACTGACCTCCCACGTTCAGATTGACTAAAAACAATCAATCCAATCTAAATGCATACTATATACTCAAAGACTGTCGAGGTCTAGAACAATATGACATCTATATGTATCTTTTACTTTATTCATAAAGCTAAAATTGATATGTATTTGCATATGCTACAAACTGGGAAAATCAAGATCTATCTTCTTCTTGGATACGACGTTCTGTTTGGAAATCAATGCATAAAGCTTGTATTCAACACCAAACTATTGTATATTCATACAATCAGATAGAATATTTATTCGTTTTGGAGATACGCCATGAAAGAGCGCCATACCAGACTTTCCGTCGTAAAAGATTTGATCAAAAACAATAGGATTGATAATCAGGACATGCTATTGGAACTATTATCCAAAGAAGGCTTCAATGTAACCCAAGCAACCCTCTCGAGAGATCTGAAAATGTTAAAGGTCGGTAAGATCTCCGATGGTTGGTCCGGGTACTATTATTCATTGCCAGAAAACGATCTGATTTCAGAATCTGAGAAAAGTTATATTCAAGATGTGCGACGCGGAGTTCTTTCAATTGAATTCAGCGGAAATTTTGGTGTAATCAAGACGAGAGCGGGTCATGCCAATAGTGTCGCTTTTGCCTTGGATATTCTTGGCTTGCCAGAAATATTGGGGACATTGGCTGGAGACGACACTATTTTCGTGATCCTGAGAGAGGGAATGACAAAAGAAGATCTGCTCGAGAGCTTTAAACTAAGAATTCCAGAAATCGAAGCATAACAATTCCATTTTTATCTTTCTTGCTCATTGTCGACCCGATGACAGTAGGGTACTATGCTCTTAGCAAGAGAATCGAGAAGGAGCTGCCAACATGAATTATAGTAATCTCAACGGAACAAAAGCCTTCAAAGCATTAGCAAAACTTACTCCTTTTGATGTGAAATCGAAGCTTACGGCTTCTCGGATATCACATGCTGCGATTAGTGCGGGTGGAGGTCTTACATATAACTATGGTGCCATGCCGATCGACGATTCTCACATCGAAACATTTGTCGAATTGGCACAAGAACAACAACTGATAGAAAAGTATACGGCTCTTATAAGCGGTGAAATAATGAATATCGGTGAACAGAGACTGGTATTACATCACCTTACCCGTGGAAAACTGTTGGGAAACCATCAACTTATTTATGCAGACGGAGAAGAAAAAGGGGCCTTCTATCATGAACAACTAGCACGTATAGAAGCATTTTCAGCTGCTGTACGAAATGGCAAGATTAAAGGTTCGACTGGAAAGAATATCACAAAAGTGGTTCAAATAGGCATAGGCGGAAGCGATTTGGGGCCTCGAGCTCTCTACCTGGCACTGAAAGGATACTGTGTAGAATTAAGTACAGATATCTTGGAAGCCCGTTTTATTTCTAACGTAGATCCTGACGATCCTACTGAGATATTGGAAGATCTCGATTTTGAGTCAACCCTATTCATCATCGTATCAAAAAGCGGAACAACTCAAGAGACCTTAACCAATCAAGAATTCGTAATAAAAGCGATGAATGCGAAACAGATCAAAGGGTTGGTCGCAGCCAAACACATCGTTGCAGTAACTAGTAAGACAAGCCCGCTAGCGTCTTCATCGAATGTTCTTGATGCATTTTTCATTGATGATTACATCGGAGGCCGTTATTCATCGACGAGCGCTGTCGGGGGCGTGGTGCTCTCCCTGGCGTATGGATTCGATATATTCAAACGTTTTCTAGCAGGGGCACATGATGCTGATTTGCATGCCTTACAACCAGATGTATTGAACAATGCTGCAATGATGGACGCTCTGATAGGGGTGTATTTGCGTAATGTATTGCATCTGCCCAGTACCGCAGTCCTTCCTTATTCACAAGCCCTTTCACGGTTCCCAGCCCATCTGCAACAACTCGACATGGAAAGCAACGGCAAACAGGTGAATCGTTTCGGCAAGCCAGTGGATTATGGTACGGGACCGGTAATCTTTGGCGAACCTGGAACCAATGGCCAACATTCTTTCTATCAACTGTTGCACCAAGGTACTGATACCATTCCCTTACAATTCATCGGATTTATCAAATCACAACGGTTGAATGATGTGGAAACAGATGGTTCCACAAGCCAGAAAAAGCTCGTTGCCAACCTCATCGCCCAGATAGTTGCATTCGCATGCGGAAGAGACCATGAAAATGCAAACAAACGATTTTTGGGAAACAGATACTCTAGTTTGCTCTGGGCGAACAGACTCGAACCTGAGACATTGGGAGCTCTGCTTGCCCATTATGAAAACAAAGTGATGTTCCAAGGATTCTTATGGAATCTGAATTCATTTGATCAAGAGGGTGTCCAACTAGGCAAAGTATTGGCTAATAAAGTACTTGCAGGCGGAGAATCTGACGAAGCTCTTAAAGCGTTCATCCGCATGCTTTCTTAGGAATGCGCGATCAGTAAGTTATTCCTCACGGTAGATACATACCAATCATGCAATAGGGAATTGGTTGCTATGACATCGCATTTCTCAGCAACAGGTATCGATGGGTCATACGATGAAATGGATCCTCCAGCCTCTTGCAGTATGACCATGCCGGCGGCAATATCATAATAACCGAGAGCATATTCCACGAAAGCTTCTGCTTTCCCGCTCGCGACAAAACACAAATGCAGGGCAGCGGATCCGAAATCACGCAAATCATGTGTTTGCTGGAAAATTTGATGAAGATACTGTAAAAATGAAGCATAGAGATCATGCCTTCTAAAAGGAAAAGCAAATATCGTCATTGCATGCGCAGGATCAGAAATATCTGAAACTTGAATTTTGTTGTTATTAAGAAAAGCTCCTTGTCCTTTAACAGCGGTAAACAATTCATTCCGTTTCGGTGCATAGACCACACCTAACACGGGAGAATTCTTCTCGAATTCAAATGCTATGCTCACAGCATATTCTTTGATTCCTCTGGTAAAATTGGCTGTCCCGTCGATCGGATCAATAATCCATCGCCCGGATGAAAGCTTCTCGTCGTGCTGTTCGAATTCTACTGATCCGCCTTCCTCTCCAAAAAAAGTATCATCAGGGAATTTTTCATGTAGGCTGGTGATAATGGTGTGTTCTGCTAGTTTGTCATAGATGGTAACTATATCGTTATGTCCTTTAATGTTTTCATCTCGACGTGATAAATCTGCCGCTTCAAGTTTTGTTCCCACTAGCCGTGCTACTTCGATGGCGGCATCCAAACGATCAATAAGGTTACATGTAGTATTCATCTAGGCTCTTCCTTTCGCCATCGACGGTATACACATTATTTTAAAAAAGAAAAACCCCCTGGGGAAAAGGAGGTTAAACCCAGGGGGAACAAAAAGGAGGTTATGAAAAGCAAGTAAAACGGGGTCCTTACACTCGGAAGTGACGTACCGTTCACTTTTCCTTTCGCAACGAACATACAGATTAATGAAAAAAAATTCAAGAGTGTTTTTCAACTTTTTCCAATTTTTACCGAAATGGTACAATTTGGTCTGTAAAATCGAGTTAATTTTTCATCGAAGCCGGCTGTCGGGTATTTTCAAGCACATCTCTCCACAAAATTCCTTCAACATCCACATGATTTCGTTCGGCAACCGCAACCTTTATAGGAATATGAACGAAACGATTGTTTACAAGGGAAATGAGTGCTTGGGTTTTCCCAGACATCGCTGCATGAACAGCATGAGCACCAAGTCTGGAACAATAGATTGAATCATTTGAATTCGCAGCCGCACTTCTTATGATATAGGAAGGATCGATATATTTCATATTTACTTCGATTCCTTCCTTTTTAAAGAACTTGCTGATTTCATCTTTCAAAAACACTCCGATATCGTTGAACTTTTTATTTCCCGAGGGATCTTTCTCTCCGGTGTTGTGTATCAGATGTTGACCAGCACCTTCAGCTACGAGAATTATCGCATGCCCCCTATCAAGAATTCTCTTCTTCAGGTGTGATAGCAAGCCATTGGGACCATCAAGATCAAATGGATTTTCAGGAATCAAACAAAAGTTGACATCGCTTTGTGCCAACGCGGTATGCGCAGCAATAAAACCTGATTCTCTACCCATGACCTTCACCAAACCAATGCCATTTATCGAACCTTTGGCTTCATTATGAGCTCCACGGACAGATGGGACAGCCATTGTTACTGCAGTGTCGAACCCGAACGAAACTTGTATGAAAGAAAGATCATTATCGATTGTTTTGGGAACTCCGATAACAGCGATTTTTAAATTTCTCTTGCGGATTTCCTCACCGATTTCCCATGCTCCTCGTAAAGTACCATCGCCGCCAATCGTTATTAACACATTTACATTCAATCGTTCCAATGAATCTACGATTTCCTCAACCTTGTCCCCGCCACCACGAGAACTGCCGAGAATTGTTCCGCCTTTCTCTTGAATTTCATCAACAACATCGGGATCCAAAGCTATCAACGGATATGGAGATTCTCTTAGCAGTCCCCGATAACCAAACCTAATCCCAGAAATTCTCCTGACATTGTACCGGTACCAGAAACATCGTACTACCGCCCTGATTACATTATTCAATCCAGGGCATATGCCCCCGCATGTGGCGATCGCCGCATGAACATGTGCAGGATTGAAATAAATCTTCTCTCGGGGACCGGCAACTTCAACCGTATCATGGTATTGAGGGACCTCTTCACCATCATCATTGATGATAGCGTCGATCCCGTAGTATATGCGCTGATGATCATCAACATAATCCGCGAGGCCATCGTCCGCATCGATAGACATCTTGATCGGAGAAGAAATCTTAGGATCCCCGAGATGTGCAATCGTAAAATCATATTTCTTTTTCTGAGCATCTATTTTTTGTTCCATGCCGATCCTCCATATCATATCGTTTCATCAATATTTGTAATTTTACAGCAAATTGATCAAAGGGCTCTGCCAGTCGATCTTTTGCATCTTGTTGAAATACATCGTACAAGTTGACGAATTCTTTTCCGAATTCCGTAAGGCTGGAACCTTCATGCAATGACCCGCCTTTACGTCGATCAACAACTTGGCAACCCAATCGTTTTTCCAAGTTACCTACCATTTGGTACGCTTTGGTATATGACATTCCCAAGTTTTTGGCAGCAGATCTAAGAGAACCTTCGGTCGTGACGCTCTTGAGTAGCCAAAGGACACCGATTCCCATAAACTTGTTGCCTTCTTCATCAACAAGATACAGTTTTGATTTTATTTCCACAATAAGCGAGCTCCACGATACACCGTATCGATGACAGACCCGATAACTTCACGATCAACGCCAGAGTAAGCGATTCGTAGATATCGGCCTTCCAACGATATGGTACCGATGCCATGATTTTCTAACAGATATTGTCGCAACTCTTCGGGATTGCCTTTACAAACAAGTGAGAAAAAATATCCTGAATTGAAAGGAAGTGGACGTAATAAGTCTTCATCGCTTCTATGCCCTTTCAAAGCAATCCTCACCCTATCTCGGCGCTCAGCCATCTCTGCTGCTACGGCAGCTGTTTCGGTCTTGAATCTACCATCGCGCAACGCTTCAAGCAAAAGGTTCTGTCCAACATGAGAACTGCTCGATACGGTGGCCCTGATTATCCCCATAGTTTTTTGGATCATAGCATTCATCACTTGAGACGACATCTCTTTATTCCCATAGGTGATAAACCCTATTCTAAAACCCCAAACCATAGCTTCTTTGGTCGCTGCATCACATTTAACAGCGATGATTCGCTCGTGAGCGTCACAAAGATCTTGGAATATCGAAAATTTAGCTGCCTCAGGAGTGTGAAAAAGCCCAAAATAAGCATCATCGGTAATCACTACCAGTCGCTTGCCTTCATCGGCACATGCTACCAATGCATCGACCAATTTTCCCATTTCTTCAACCGTAGGAGTATAACCGGTTGGATTATTGGGGAAGTTCAGCAATACGATAATTTTGTTTTCAGGACAATGCATTATCATTTCATACAGTGCGTTTACAGCCAATCGACCATCTTCAAACATCGGGCAACCGGTAATGTTTGCCCTGTGTTGCACTCCGAAAATCAACTCATAGTTGTCCCAAGACGGTTGGAAAATCACCATTCTGTCACCAGGATCTACAAACATATCCGAAGCTAATGATAGTGCATGGGTAAGTCCCGCAGTTACGATCGGTAACGTGAAAGTCTTATGTGCAAGCAACGGATTCTTCTCAACAAGAGCATCGCGCCATGCAGCCCGTAGTTCAAGTACTCCGGCCGTTGGAGCATAGGATACCGATCGGTCCACATCCAAAGTCGGCAGAGCTTCTTTGATGCAAGACAAGATCATATGATGTCCGTGTTCCAAAGCGACCCCCGCGGTAGCATTACCTGCGTAAGAGCCTTTCGCTGCCTGCAGACTTTGGGCGACTATCCCTTGCGGGAAATAGACAGCCCGGCCAAAGACTGACAAAACTTCATAAAATGGTGTCGGTTTGAGAATTTGTTCAAGTTTTACAGCTTCTTCATTCATAACGATACTCCTCCTTTTTAGTCAAGCAAGGATATAAAATCTTCTTCACCTACAACCGTAATCCCGAGCTTTAGGGCTTGGTCCAACTTACTACCGGCTCCGCTACCGGCCAATAAATGGGTAGTTTTACCAGTAACTGAACCGGTTGTCCTTCCACCACGCTTTTCAATTTCTTCAAGCGCAAGCGATCTAGGTGAAAAATGCTCAAAACTTCCGGTGACACACCACGTCTGTCCCGAAAATACGTGTGATTGTGCTGGCCCAGCAGTTTCCTTTCCTTGCTCAAACTGTAGCTGTGCTTCTCGGAGTTGTTCGATTCTCTTACGCATCACCGGGTCAGAAAGATATTCAAACAGCGAATCGACCGTCTTCTGTCCGAAGCCTTTAATGGCTAGCAATCGTTCAGAATCGCCAGCATCAACGATTGCCAAAAGCTTGTCGATCGAAGAAATCCCACTGGAAATCAACAAGTCGACAGCTTTCTTCCCAAACTCAGGAATTCCTAATGAAACCAAAACATATTTAAACGGTTTTTGTCTACTCTCTGCCAATCCTTGTTTGATCAATGCAACTTTCTTCTCACCAAATCCAGCTTTTCCAATAAGTTGATCGGGGTCAAATGTATATAAATCGGCGATGTCTTTGATACATTGGTTGTCTACGAGATATTTTACGGTTTCCGGGCCTAACCCTGCAATATCCATCTGATCACGACCAACAAAAAATATGATCCTGCCGAGAACTTGATCGGGGCAACCCGTATTGGGACAGAAAGTATGGGCACCTTTCGTAATCAATGCGGTACGACAAACCGGACAGTGCGCTGGCATGTTCCAAGTCTTATTTCCTGATGAATTCTTTTCGACAACCCGCTCAACTGCCGGGATAACATCTCCTCTCTTCGATATGGCGACAACATCTTGCAAAGAAAGTTCAAGCATGTCGATGTAGTCTTGATTGTGTAATGTGATATTTGAGACTACAGAACCTCCGATCGGTACGCTTTCGACTCTTGCCACCGGTGTGATTCTCCCTGTTCTTCCTACCTGTACATCTATGGCTTGGATCGTAGTCAAGGCCTCAGGAGCTTCAAATTTAAAAGCAATAGCCCAACGAGGATGGTGTCCAGTATATCCCAACTGTTCCCTCATGGCCAATTCTCCCACTTTAATGACCAAGCCATCGATATCGTACTCAAGATGTTTGCGATTGGTTGTGGCGTGATGGATATAATCGGCAAGATCGGTAAAAGAACCTGTTATCGTACTCCCCGTAACAATGTTCCCACATAATTCTTTAGCTTTTATCGCCGTATTGGCAAATATCGCGAAAGATGGATTCACTCTGAATCCCAATCTGATCAGTTCAGTTAAAATCTGTACATGATGGGTTGGTTGTTCCTCACTTTTCGACCAAAACCCTTCATAGACGAATATTTTCAGAGGGACTTTAGCCACTTCGCTGCTCTTATTACGCCTAATGGTTCCAGCTGCCAGATTCCTTGGATTGGCATAGGGGAGTTCCGAGTTTTTGTTTAACCGGTCGAAATCAACACGCTCCAGATATATTTCTCCGCGTACTGCGATGTCTATTTCTTCGGGTAGGGAAAGCGGCACCGAGCCAATCGTCTTGATGTTAGCTGTCACATCATTGCCAACAAAACCATTCCCCCTGGTTACCGCACGTTTTAAGATTCCTTTTTCGTAGTACAAAACAATAGAGATACCGTCAATCTTTTCTTCAATGACGAATGAAAGTTCTCTCGTTCCTTTCTGTTCACATCGATCGATCCATTGTAGAACAGCGTCATCCGAATATGCTTTGTCGAGACTTAACACCGCGATTGAATGAGAAACTTCAGGGAAACTGGAATCCAGATCGCTACCGACGCGTTTGGAAGGTGAATCTTCAACACTCAATTCGGGATAATCATGTTCCAACGCTACCAACCGATCAAATACTCGATCGTATTCGCTATCGCTTATAGAAGGAGCGGCCTTAACATAGTATTCGTATTGCCACACTCTTAGTTGTTGCGCTAATTGCTCCCACTCTCTCTTCGCTTGGACGATATCCATCGATACTGTTCCTCCCTATCGGTGTCGTCTGACGTATAGTATACCTACTTTACCGGGTTTTGCCATTGCGCTAGACATAGCAAAATGGTAATTTTGATATGAAAGGGGTCATTAATCAAATGGCAGAAAAAGTTCAGCGTCCAACCGGACTCAAACCGGGAATGCTGCATGGGATAATAGTACGGTCGACCATCGATTCCGGCATTGTGTTAAAAACCACGCTGCCAGAACTGGACAGTCGTTTTCTCGTCATCACTGCCAAAGATATTCCCGGATCCCAAACAATCGATGTTCTGGGGGAACCCTATAGAATTTTTTCCACTTCAACCATTGAATATCGCGGGCAACCGATGTTGGCTATTTTTGGTCCCGATGCCGAAACTGTTGAGGTCAAAGCTCGCGAGATTGAGGTTGAATACCAATTGCCGGGTATGGATACGTCGTCATTGGGCCGAAGTGAGAAACAACAACCGAAGGTCTATGAATCGGGTTGGGGGAACTTACATCAGTTAACGACACAAGCTGCATCATATTTCGAACGCACATATAAAGACCGTCGTGAATGCACCCAAGAATTCATGGTTAAATATGCCCGTTGCTCGACCGTAGATACCGCATTACGAATTGAAGTGCCAACTCAATGGCCATTCCATGTGGTTGATTCGGTTGCCGCTGCATGTGCAAAGGATCCAAAAGATATCGTCGTTCAAGCCTTACCCTACTACACGACAAAAGATGAACACCTTGTCAATTCGTCAGTTCTTGCAAGCATCGCAGCTATTGCATCACTCAAATCAAAACGTCCTGTGCAGTTAGGATCTAGGTATCCCACCTGTAAACCATCTTTTTCTATTCAACGCAAGACTGCTTTGGATGCTGAAAGCAGACCAATCGCAGAAGAGATCGTGGCAACCATAGAGTGCGGTGCTACCATATTATTTTCCGATGAATTGGCCAATCAGATGAAAGCCGGATTGCTTCCATTTTATCCATTGGAAGCATGTTCGATTAAGATAATCTGCAACACATCAGATGCGCCTCCAGCCAATTTTTTTGGAGATCTCGGTTATTCTGCCGCCGTATTTTCAACAGAAGCCCATGCTTCTGCCTTGGCAAAAGGTTCCCAATCCAATCCGGCAAACTGGCGGATAAAATATTATGAAGACAATGATAAGCGATCTACTATAGTTGAAACTCTGCCTTTATCCAAATTACGTGATATTATCGGAGAAGTCTGCACTATCAGTGACTTCGCACGTCACAATGCTGTGTATGAACTTCAGAGGAGGGTCCGCAATCCACTGTCGACGTTCATCAACTATTCACGAGGTGTCGGGATCGCCTGTGCATCGGGAATTAGCGGATTCAGCGCTTCCTTTCCATTTTTGAATCGATACTCTGTTTCTTTGAAACTTGATACGAATAACAGGGTGATGGTCCATTGCGGACATCTTAGCCCTGATCATGTAACCGATCTATGGCGTACCATCATAAAAGAAGAACTGGCATTGGAAGGAGGCTCTATTGAGATAATACGGGGTGATACATCGACAATTTTGGACAGTGGACCCAATGTACTGATGGAAGATATTACCCATACATGTGCAATGCTGCAATATTGCTGTAGCAAGATAAAGAAACGAAGGTTCCAAGATCCATTGCCCATCATAGAATCATGTACCGTAAGGGATGTCATCAAAACATCCGAACCATTGTTTTCCAGTGGATATTGGGGAACGTTAGTCTTGGAACTAGAGGTAAACACCGTTACCCTTCAAGTTGATATTCGCCATATCTGGTGTCATTTATCATTTGCGAATGCCCATGACAAAGAAGCTTTGAAAGCATCTTGCAGACAAGCGATTATCTCCGCTGTGCTAGGATGTAATGCCAGGTTCACAAGTGAAAAAGGCAGGGAATCTTCTTTAGAGATTTATATTGAAGATCAGAATCATACTGTTGCGCCTAGTTCTGCCCATCAAGCTTTGAAAGGAATGGTTATGGCGGCTCTAACATCGGCATTGAGCCAAGCTTTGAATAACGATGTGAGTTCATTACCGATAACAGGCGATGATCTTGTCGCCTATATTAGGGAAAATTGAATGAAAATAGAATGCTTTATCGATGGCAAACGAACATTGCTCATGGTTAATTCTAATAAACCGTTGAATCTGATTCTCATGGAAGACGTAGAATCCTCACAGTTTAATGCTAGATGTCGTGATGGCAATTGTGGCAATTGCGTGGTGTTGATGAATGATGAAGCCGTCCTATCATGTTTGATACCCGCTTTTCGATTACGCGACGCACACATAACCACATTCGAAGGCTATAAAAAAACCCGTTTCTGGCATGATTTGGAACGTGCATACGAAGATGCGAAAAGCCAACCTTGCCCGCTGTGCTTTCCTTCGAAAACGCTGATATTCGAATCGTTACTCAGAACGATTGGAAAGCCAAGCGAAGGGGAAGATAACGATTCAAGTCTGGAAGATGAGACCATTATCAAAGAATTGAGCTTGAACAGATGCACATGCCTGGATGCTCGGGAGCTTGTAGAAATTTTCAATTCCGCAGCGAATTACCGGAGGCGCAGACGTGTACGAAGGAATTAGATCTCCAGCAATCCATGTGCCAAAAACAATGAGAGATCTCGTATCCGCAGCCACAAGATTTAGGAATGCCATATATTGGGCCGGTGGGACATACATCATGAGCAGGCATGACTATTATCCGACAAAAGACAGTTACGACATCATATCGCTGAGAGAGATTCCGGATTTTAAGAGAATCAACAGAACCGACAGATACCTTGAAGTGGGACCCATGGTAACGCTGAATCAATTGGCTTCGATTGGAAAGCAAATTGTCCCCGACCCCCTGACTCAGACCCTTCATGAACTTGGTACCAGAATCGTACGTAAACAAGCGACAATTGGGGGTGCGTTATGTACTCCTGATATCCGTTTGGCAATTTCCGGGACATTGGCGGTGTTGAATACTGAGATAGAATTGAAAAAACTAGACGCTCCGCACACAGAATCCAGATGGGTTCCCACGGGCAAGTTATATGATCGTAACGGTCGTCTCCTTATAGCGAAAAACGAAGTGATCACTCGGGTGAGGATGGGTTTTGATCACGAAGATTTCTCCTATTTCTTTTGCTCCGGCAATCCGATGGTCATTCCAGATGAAACCGTATCGCTAACCCTTGTCTGTTCATATAATCAGTCGGTTATTACGAACTTTCGTTTTTGTGTGACCTTACCATATGGCGGCTTCCATCAGTTCCAAGATATCGAGGTATTAGCTCGTGGAACGATGCTCCCATTCTCTGCACAGCAAATACTAAGGATAGCCAAAGTTCTTATTGAAGCTATTGAAAGTACAAACACCACTATTTCAGCACTACAAAAAGAACGAGTAAGGCGAATCTTTGAAATGGCATTGCATCAGCTGAACACCCAAAGTTTAGCAGAGCGTTAGCCCTGGACACAGGTTACGTATGAGGTCTACTTATGCTACAATGGCCTCTGTTCAGGAGGAGGCATGCCCGAGTTTATTCATCTACACAACCATACCGACTATTCACTGCTTGATGGAGCAGCTCCGATAAAACGCTACATCGAAAAAGCAAAACAATTCGGAATGAAACATTTGGCCATCACCGACCATGGGAATATGTTTGGAGTTTTACGCTTCTATATTGACTGTAAGGCTGCAGGAATCAATCCGATCGTCGGCTGTGAATTCTATGTGAATCCGGAATCACACACAGAAAAAACAGCAACAGCGAACAATACCCGCTACTATCACCTTATTCTGTTGGCAATGAACGAAGAAGGGTATCGAAACCTGATGGTACTCAACTCTGTTTCTTATACTGAAGGATTCTATTATAAACCAAGGATTGATGACGAGTTACTTAGAAATCACAACAAAGGATTGATCTGTCTCTCGGCTTGCCTGGCCGGAGAAATCCCGACGCTGTTGGCTGAAGGAAATTACGATCGGGCGAAAGAACGTGCTTTAGCATATGCGTCGATCTTCGATGGAAATCGATTCTATCTTGAACTCCAAGACCACGGCATAGCGATCCAAAAACCGGTAAACAAAGATTTGGTAAAGCTTTCACGAGAAACCGGGATTCCTGTCGTGGCAACTAATGATATCCATTACATCGAAGCATCGGATGCCAATGCTCATGATATCGTGTTATGTATCGGAACGAACCGTAAAAAAAACGACACGAATCGGATGAGATTCGAGACCGAAGAATTCTATATGAAAAGTCCCGGACAAATGTCCGAATTGTTTTCTTGGATTCCCGAAGCAATTGAGAACTCAGTAAAAATAGCCGAACGATGTAATGTAACGATAAGCCAGCCGGGACCGCAATTACCCGATTATCAAATACCACCGGAGTTTGATAACCCCGATGAGTATTTACGCCATATTGCCTATGATGGTATGAAAAAACGCTATCCCGTGATAACCGATGAGCTGCAAAACCGCCTTGATTATGAGCTGGACATAATTATCAGTATGGGATTCACCGGTTATTTCTTGATAGTATGGGATTTCATCTATTGGGCAAAACAACATGATATACCGGTAGGCCCCGGAAGAGGATCCGGAGCAGGATCGATAGTTGCCTACGCCATGACCATCACCGATATCGATCCGATCAAATATGATTTGCTGTTCGAGCGGTTTCTCAATCCCGAACGGGTATCGATGCCTGATTTTGACATTGACTTCTGTTTCGAACGCAGACAGGAAGTAATAGATTACGTTACAGGAAAGTACGGTACTGATAGAGTAGCTCAGATTGCGACGTTCGGTACGTTAAAGGTAAAGGCTGTTCTTAAAGATGTAGCACGAGCTTTGGATATCCCTTTCGCAGAAGCCACGAGAATAGTGGGTTTGGTTCCCGACGAATTACCTATGAATGAAGAGACGGGAAAGCCAAGAAAGTTGTCCGTTGAAGGAGCATTGGAATTTACCCCCGATTTGCAAGAATTGGTAGCGAAAGGCGGCATTTACGCCGAACTCTTTGACGTCGCAAAACGCCTTGAAGGATTAAACCGCCATATCTCAACCCACGCTGCTGGAGTCGTAATCGGGAAAACGAAACTTGTAGATTACGTGCCACTGTACTGGGATGCCAAAACAGAAGCCGTTTCCACCCAATACACAATGGATATGTTGGAAGGTTGCGGATTGGTGAAGATGGATTTTCTTGGTTTGAAAACGCTTACACTGATCAAACACACCGAAGATTTGATAAAGAAAAGAGATCCGTCATTCGATATCACGCAAATAGATGAACACGACACGGCCACTTTTGAAATGTTGTCACGGGGAGATAGTGCGGGAGTCTTCCAATTTGAAAGTGCCGGCATGCAACGCATCCTTAAAGAGGCAAAACCGAATTCGATTGAAGACCTGGTTGCTTTGAACGCACTTTTCAGACCCGGACCAATGGCCTATATCCCAAAATTCACCGACTCAAAGAACGGATTGAAACCTATCGAGTATTTTCATCCTGATCTCGAACCTCCTTTGAAAACAACCTATGGGGTGATCGTCTATCAAGAGCAAGTCATGAAAGTTGCCCAAATAATAGCCGGGTATTCATTGGGGCACGCGGATCTGTTACGTCGGGCAATGGGTAAGAAAAAAGCTGAAGTAATGGAAAAAGAAAAAGCCAGCTTCATTGAAGGTGCACAGAAAAGTGGATACTCAAAACAGTTGGCCGAGGGGATTTTCGAGATGCTGCTTCCATTTGCAGGCTATGGTTTCAATAAATCACACGCTGCAGCTTATTCAGTCGTTGCATATCGCACGGCATATCTCAAAGCGAACTACCCTGCTGAGTTCATGGCAGCGAACCTTACCAATGAAATAAATGATCCGGATAAGTTTTCGTTATATATCAATGAAGCCAAGTCGATGGGAATCGCAATTTCACCTCCATCGATAAATCATTCGGATAAACATTTCAATGTCTCTGATAATAAAATCATCTATGGCCTGCAAGGGATTAAGAATGTTGGGGCTGCTGCCGTCGAAAGTATTCTAAAAGAACGCGCGATAAACGGACATTTTACCAACTTTATCGATTTTTTATACCGGTGTGAAGCAAGGGTGCTCAATTCCAAATTGCTCGAATCCTTGATAAAAGCGGGAGCTTTCGATGGGATGGGAACCAATCGACCTACATTATTGGCTAATGTAGAGCAAGCTGTAAAGTATGTCCAAGTACGCCATGAGAATGAAATGTATGGACAAGTCTCTCTGTTTGATGCAGAAGAAGAAGCCTCTCTGGATACATTTGAGATGACCGAAGTCGAGGATTCCACATTGCTTGAAAAACTTGATACCGAACGTGAGTTATTGGGATTCTATGTGTCCGGTCATCCGATGGATTTTTATCGCGATGTCCACAAGCGGTGTGTGACCGTCAATCTTGGACACCAGGAGAGACTGCCTAAGGGCAGGTCCGTCAATCTTGTTGCGATGGTAAATAGCTTCCGGGAAATTATTACGAAAAATGGTTCGGGTGATAGGATGGCGTTCCTTCAACTTTCTGATTTTAACGGTTCGATCGAAGCAGTGGTGTTTCCTAAGATATATAAAGATTTCGAAGGAACAATTAAAACAGATGGCATATACGGGTTCAAAGGCAAGTTTGAATCCCGTCAAGATAAACTCTCTTATATCATTGAACATATTGTTGAGCCGGAAAAACTCGAACCGGAAGCTGTCAGGGAAGCTCATATAGCCTTAGTAAAAGATTTGTGCAATCAAAAAATACTTCACGATTTACGAGATATATGTATAACATATTCAGGTCCGTGTTCTGTGTTACTCCATATCATGGAAGAACCGACTTTACATACGGAACAGCAGCAAGAAGCACATGCAAAAACGACAGTCATAAGAGCGGCAAGAGAGTTTTCTGTCGGTTATGACGAACATTTGATCGCTGACCTTAAAGAAAATCAGGCGGTCGCTTCAGTCTGGTTTGATTAGTACCTAGGAGGTAATCCATGCGGGAATTCGCCCGAATATTGGCATTCTTCATTTCCATCTATTATTACTTGGTAATTATTCGGATCATAGTTCAATGGATTCGTTTACCAGGTACAGAACAAACTGGCGGACCATTTATTGACTTGTTGGGAAAACTCGTTGATCCATTTTTAGGATTTTTCAAGCGACTGATCCCTTTAAAGGCCAGGAGGATTGATTTCAGTCCGCTATTTGCACTTATCGCACTGAGTATCGTACAAAGAATTCTACAACGTTATGCGATTACAGGAAATCTCACACTAGGGTACGCTCTTGCCTTGATTCTTCAATCACTTTGGTGGTCTGCCGGAGCCTATGCAATTGGATTCCTTGGAGTATTATTAGCTATTAGGCTCTACCTTTGCTATAACCGAAACCCCCAATCAATACAATATATCGCAATGTTAGACGGTTGGCTTTCAGGAATGTATGACTTCATACTAAAGAAAATATTCAGAGGGAAAGAAACCTCAACTAGAAAGATTGTGACAACAGCCCTGATATCGGTGATTGCCTGTTTTGTAATTATCTCGATTATCATTAATGTTTTGACCAATTTGTTATCAAGTCTGAAATTCTAGAGGTTCTCACGTGTTTGTTCGCCAACTTAACATGCCAATCACCTCTTTGAAGGGAGTGGGTAAAAAAGTTGCTGAGAGCTATGCTTCCCTTGGTGTTTCCATGTGTTCGGACCTGCTTCTCTTGTCACCGAGAACATATGAAGACAGAACTGCAATTGTTCCCCTCGGAGGTTTGCGTGATGGTCAATACGCAAACACGATCGTTCAGGTCGTCGCCCACAGTTATTTCGGAGGTTTGCATAAAAGAACCTTAAAAGTGATTGTCAAGGATGTCAGTTCAGAAGGCGATGGAAAGGCTTCCTTATTGTGTTTCGGAAGAAATTTCCTTGAAAAAGTATTGAGAGTCGGTTCAATTTTCTACCTTTATGGCCAATTCCAACGAAATTTCAAAGAATTGCAAAGCAGCCAATTTGAGATGCTTCCTTTAGCTCATGACGGTTCGATGCCTGGAGATTTTGGAAAATTCTTGCCGGTCTACCCTCTTGCAGGATTACTTACCCAACGAATCGTACGCCGGGATGTATCAGCATTATTGGAACAATATCAAGCGTTTGAAAACGAATTACCAGAATATATTATCAAAGAACACTTTCTGATGAACACAGACAAGGCATTGAGGACGCTTCATTTTCCGGATTCAAAAACTGAATTGGATGAAGCAATCAAGACTCTCGCATTCACAGAATTGTTTTATCTTCAACTCATAGGAAGAAGAAAAAGTGCGACTGCTCGGACGGATATACCAGAAACAGATGTTAGCATAACGACGCTAGAGCAAAAATTCATCGCGGCATTACCGTTTGAACTCACAAAGGATCAATTGCAAGTTCTCCAAGAAATCCGCAAGGATATGATAAATCCATCCCCTATGAACAGATTGCTCCAAGGAGATGTCGGTTCTGGTAAAACATTGGTCGCATGGATTTCTTCTCTCAGGACAATACAACATCATGGGCAAGTAGCTTTCATGGCTCCCACGGAGTTGCTAGCCCGGCAACATGCGGAGAAAGCGGCCCAGCTACTTGAACCACTCGGTATAAAAATCGCATTTCTTACCGGATCAGTAAATCAGACAGCCCGGAAAAACCTGATAAAGGCGCTTGCCAACGGGGAAATCGATATAATTATTGGAACCCATGCGCTTTTTTCAGAAGATGTGCTCTTTTCGGCACTTCGATACATCATTATCGACGAGCAGCAACGTTTCGGTGTGGTACAACGTATTTCTCTTTTGGAAAAAGGCCGTTCGCCCGATGTATTGATGATGACGGCAACCCCGATCCCACGTACATTGGCATTGACGGTATTCGGAGATTTGGATATCTCCACCATCAAGACGATGCCCATTGGAAGGCTGCCGATAATCACATATCTGGTCTCCAATCAAAGCCGTGAGAGAATGTATTCGGCGATCAAAGTCGAATTCTCAAGGGGTCATCAAGCTTATTTTGTCTATCCAAGGATTGATTCAGCCGGAGATTCTGGATTACGGGATGTAGAATCGATGTACCAAATGCTCACGAAAGAAATATATCCCGGGATCCCTGCCGCGTTGATCCATAGCCGTTTGCCAGAGGATGAGAAAGTCGATATTCTTTTACGATTTCGAAAGGGAGAACTGGCATACCTGGTTTCCACCAGTGTTGTTGAAGTAGGTATCGATATTCCGAATGCGACGTGCATGGTCGTCGAGCACGCCGAGCGTTTCGGATTGTCCGCACTACATCAATTACGCGGTCGAGTCGGTAGGAGCACGTTGCAATCTTACTGCTTTTTAGTATATGAATCGAATCTTACCGAGGAAGCGAGACAACGGCTGATGGTAATGAAAGAATCGACCGATGGATTTTATATTGCCGAACAGGATTTGTTGATCAGGGGCCCCGGCGAAGTCGCAGGAACTCGACAATCAGGATTCTTGAAACTTCATTTTGCAAACCTGTTGACTGATCTGCCCTTGATAGCGCAAGTTAAAACTGTCGTGGATCAAGTAGTGGCAATCGATGCCGAACTCCTAAAACTTGAACATGAAACCTTACGAAGAGTTTTGCTTGTAGCTCCTCCTTTCGAAGAGAAAGTAATGGAAGGGTGAGTCCTTATACGGTTGCATTTTTTCACTGTTCATCATATCGTTTTTTTACAATGATAATGATAAGGATAATAAGTCGATGAGAATCACGGGCGGTAAATATTGTGGAAGAACGGTTAAATGTCCGCCAGGAGAAATCAGACCTGCGATGGATAGGATGAGAACATCGCTCTTCGCAATCCTTGGGAATCTTGAAGATCTTTCATTCCTTGATCTGTTTTCAGGAAGCGGTGCAGTCGGAATAGAAGCTGCCTCGAGAGGAGCCTCACCGGTACACTTGGTCGAATTGGATAAAGGCAAACGAGCAACCATCATCGAAAATATCTCATTTGTCGAGGAACCTATCACATTGTTTGTCACCTCCGCACAGAGGTTTATCCATCAAGCGAAGCAGACATATGATATCGTATACGCTGATCCTCCATTTCCGTTTGCCCATAAAGTTACATTGGTTGAATTAATCGCCATGAAACAAGTGGTGAACGAAAAGGGCCTTTTCATCATTCATTACCCTGCTGAGGAACGAAAACAATGGCCTGATCAGATAGGAGACCTCATATTTTATGACGAAAGAGCCTATGGAAGGTCATTGGTTCGTTTCTATCAGAGACAAACAACCATAATCCAATAATAAGCGAGAGTTTTCAATGTCAGTTTTCATGCCCACATTCAAAGCACCCCTAACCCTTTATAGCTACCAAGTCGATCCATTCTATCATGCTCGCCTTACCTATTACCTTCAGATCTTACAGGAAGCTGCCGGGTTACATGCCTACAAACTTGATCTGAGTATCCCGCAACTTCAAAAAATGGGGATGACATGGTTATTGCTCAGGACAAAACTAACCATTATGCGGTATCTGTCTTGGCCTGAAGACCTAACGGTGACCACATGGCCTCAACGTCCATGGAAATTTTATTATCCACGTACTACCATTGCCACCGATAGTAATGATAAAGAGTTGTTCAGAGCTATTTCCCATTGGATGGTTGTCGATTTGGCCACTCACAGACCGTCTCGCAATCCGTTGATACATGAATCGTTCAGCGGTGAACATACCCCGTTCGAAATAGATCCGGATATAGGTAGGTTGAAATCCGTGGATGATTCACTGCCGATATTTTCAGAGTACTCACCGACAGTCACCTACGGAGACGCTGATTTTAATGGACATATAAATAATATTTCATATGTTTCCTGGATGCTTGATTCCCTTCCCTTTGAATTCAGGGATAACTATAAGGTGTCTGAAATCGATATCTCCTATGTGGCCGAAACATATAGGAACGACCAGATTAACATTGAAACCACAATACTCTCAGAAGGTACGATAGAGTCTGCAAATCCGAAGCTCTGTCATGTAGTAAAACGGATACATCCTGATGGATCTGACCAAATCGTGAGCCTGGCACATACGACATGGGCATTGCGAAATACGCTGGTCTAGTAGTGGGGTGGTTTTTTATTGGGAATTGACAAGCCTGGCGCTATTTCTGCAAGATCAGAAATCTTCGATTCGAGCCTTTCGATTTTCAGCAATAGCCCATCGATAATTTTCTGTTGTTCGGCAACCAGTGCGTTCAACGTTTCTACAGTATCTTCCATGAAGGCAATCTTCATCTCAACACGCGTCATTCTTTCTTGCATGTTAAAAATGTAATCAAATTTTTCCGTATTGTCTATTAGTGAAAAAATTTGCAACAATTCTCACTTGCCAACCTTACATATCATGGTATACTTTATCGAGTTTGTTGCAATTTGGTGCATAGAAGGGAGCGATATGAAAGGAGAACGTGTTGCACAACTCGATTTGTTGTTGCATTCCCATCCGGAAGGGTTGAGAAGATCAGAAATCGCTCGTCGTTTAGGAGTTCATAGATCGACAATCAGTCGGTATGTTGAAGAGCTCAAGCAATATATAGACATATATGAAGATAACAACCTCATCAAACTCAAACCAAAAGAAGGAGAAGACCTCATTGCATTGAGCGTGTATGAGAGTCTCGCGTTCAATCTATCAGCTGAAATATTGGCAACCAATGCTGAATTCCATAATCCGCACCTTGCTTCCGGACTTCGGAAAATTGCCATGAACATGCACTCATATGCACCGAAGATCTCTGAAAATATCATTGCCTTGGCAGATTCAATCGAACGTGAAGTGTATAAACGGCGTGACAGTGTCGGTACATTCAATTCTGTCCTCGAGGTTTTGATTGATTCTTGGGTATCAGGAAAAATCGTGCGTATCCAGCATATCAAGGACAATGAACAAATAGAGACGGAATTCGCTCCGTATTTCATTGGATTCAGGGAAGATGACAGCGGTCGGAATCCAATCAGCGTAACCGGAAGGTTACGACACAGCACAGCGATTGTTACGATTGATATCTCTTCTATCACCGATGCCGTTATCTTGGATCAGACATATACCATTCCCGATAACCTCAAACCGTTTCAACGGCCTGAAGCTCCTTCACCTTATGATGCTTTGGATATGATCCCATTGGTCCTAAAAGTCAGAGAACGTTCCGCACTGAATTCGTTCAGGCCTATCAACCATACTCCACCGGTTTTTGAGAAAGATGAGAACGGAACGTTGATATGTAGCATGGAAGCTGAAAACTCTATTGAGCTGATGTTACGGATTATCCAATGCGGTGATGCGGTAGAAATCCTAGAACCCGCAAACTATCGGAAAAGGTTCTGCCAGATGTTAAAAACGATAATCGGACTGTATGAGTAAAGCTCCTGTAAAGCTCCTGAATAACGTTTCCCATTGCATTTTTTGCCAATGGGCTGTATCCTAAAACAAAGATCCTAACGGAGGAACATGATGAAGAAATACGTATGCGATTTATGCGGCTATGTGTACGATCCCGCGGAAGGCGATCCTGACAATGGAATTCAACCTGGAACAGCATTTGAAGATCTTCCCGATGATTGGATCTGCCCCTTGTGTGGTGCTGCAAAATCTGATTTTTCACCAGAAGATTAACACAAAAAGACAATGATAAAAGGGCCGATTCGCGGCCCTTTTTTCTTTAATATTAATCGCAACGGGAGAAGTTTAGAATGAAAAGATTAATCATAATTGCCGTAATCATGATTGTGGTAATCTTCACAGGGTGCGCAACAGTTACTGTTGATGAAGTCGGGGCAGAAATCGTCACACTATCGGAGACAGAGAGTGTTCTATCTGAAGAATCCGAACATATGTCACTGGAAGGATATTGGGAAGGAGCATTGTCTATCGGCGGCAATCCACCACTAAAACTCGCATTCAATGTAACTCAAACTGATGAAACCTACGGCGCAACCCTATCCATTCCCCAACAGGGAGTAACCAACTTACCGATTGAATCGGTTAAGTATGATGTTCAAACAAATGAGATTGCTTTCAACATGACTGCACTCGCAGCAGTATTCGCCGGAACAGTTGTGTCTGACAAACAAGACAGTATCGTAGGAATTTTCTCACAATCGGGAATGGAATTCCCATTAACTGTTGTAAGGATGCCTGAAGGCCAGATTAGAAAAGCAAAAATGCAAGAACCTGTGGCACCGTATCCATATATCAGTGAAGATGTAACGATCATACAAACCAAAGAAGGATTTTCGTTGGCGGGAACAGTAACCAGACCGAAAGAACCCGGACGATATCCTGCGGTAATTCTCATTACCGGATCTGGAGCCCAAGATAGAGATGAAACGATCATGGAACACAAACCGTTCTTGGTCATTGCAGATGCGCTGACGAGAGCCGGAATCGTTGTCCTTCGTTATGATGACAGAGGCTTTGCCGCATCCGAAGGCAATGTATCAGAAGCAACTACATTAGATTTTGCCGATGATGCCGAAAGCGTATTTGATTATCTTAAAGAACAATCGTACGTAAACCCCGATAAGATCGGTATTATTGGGCACAGCGAAGGTGGATTGGTCGCTATGATCGTTGCATCGCGGAATCCTGATGTATCATTTATCATTTCTATGGCAGGCTCGGGAGTTGATGGAATCAGTGTATTGGAGGCCCAAACGACAGCGCTATTGCTGGCACAGGGAGCTCCGGAAGCTGCAATTGCCCAAGTTGTCGCATTGAACCTTGCTATTTACAACACCGTGATCAATGAAAACATACCCCTTGAGACTAGAAAAGAAGAGATTTCGGCGATGTTGGCTTCTTTTGGCATGGATGCTCAATCAATCGATGCCCAAAAAGCTGTATTGTTCTCTACATGGTACATGACATTCTTACAGTTGGATCCCGCACCGTATCTAGAGCAAATTGACGTCCCGGTATTGATCCTCAATGGAACAAAAGATACACAAGTAACAAGCCAACTGAATGTGCCTGCTATCGAATCTGCACTGTCAAAAGGCGGGAACACCTCCTATACGACAATCGTCTATGAAGGATTCAACCATCTTTTCCAACAAGCCCAGACAGGATCTGTCGAAGAATACGGTGTAATTGAGACTACTATCGAACCGATAGTCCTCAATGATATCATCAGCTGGATACTTGATCTGTAAAGATTTGTTTTATTCAAGCACAACAAATTCTTTATCGACAGCTTGTCGCAATCGCTCGTCTTCAGTGATGATGACGGGCGATTCTTTGATAAAGAACGCTGCAAGGAACGTTGCGAAAAGGGATACCACGCTTGCTATCAATACCGCTTCCAAATATGCTCCACCTTGCAAGATCATGAACAACAATACAATTGTCCCTGTCAGATATCCTCCGAGAAGCAAAATTCCTTGCGATGCAGATTCGGGTGCGGGATAACTTAGCTCCGAGGCATACTGAAATCCCAAAGGAATCGCTCCCATGAAAAAGAATCCCAATACGCCCGAAAACACGATCGCAATAATTCTTGCGCCTTCCGGTATCAGATTTACGATAAGAGGAGCTACGGCGAATGAAATGAACCCAACAAAAATACCGGTTATGCTGATGATAAAGTACTTCTTGCGTTTACGTGTATAATCTGAAATCGCGGGAATGACTACCGAACCCAGCATCCCGGCGATAAGCAGGACCGCACCGATTATCCCATTTGAATTTTCAATCCCGATGAGAGCGGTAATTCCATCTACCTTTGAAATAAATGCAATAAACAATCCCCAAATCAATCCGAAGACAATCGTCAATCCGGCCATATGTTTTTTATGGAACAAAATCCTATAAGAAGTCCTAAAACCATATTCATGATACGGCTCATTGGATGCAGGGGTCGCAGGTTTCTCTTTAAACAATAGAATCGTAGCCGCTGAAATGACTGCCGTAGCGATTCCGTACCAAAAAAGGAGCGAAGCAATTCCTTGCCCGTAATTTTCCACCTGTGGTCGGGTAACAACCGATTGCGGAGAAATGATCATGACCAGCAACAAACCAAGGTATTGAGAAAAAGAGACCAAACCCGTTGCGAAACCTCGCTCCCGTAAAGGAAACCAACGAGCGGTAACCGCGGTAACGCTGTTGAAGACTATCGGATGAGCTAGCGCCAACCCTATTTGGGAAATCAGTACGAGATTGAAATTTGCGGCACCAAATCCCTTAATAAGGCTAAAAACTGCGATAAGAAGTGCTGCAAATCGCAAACTATATTTCAATCCAATCTTACCAATGACGAACGATGCGGGGATACTGGCGATCAGAAAAACCACCATATGGATCAAAGTCAACAAGTCAGGACCGATAATAGAGCGTTCGGGTATCTGGCCTTTGTAAAACTGCATCGCAGCCCTTGAGATGGGAGCTAACGCCAACCATTGGAATGACGAGGCGATTGTAAGTAACATTATCGCGAGCAATACTACCCATCGGTACTTATAAACACGTACACTTTTCATTTGGCCAATCCTTCCGTCATAATATACTATACGGTAGCGAAGGTACAGCATGAAATGGAGGAAGCATGGATAACCAAACTATAACACTGTTGAACTCTCGACGAAGCCTGCGTTCGTTTTCTGATCGAGAAATCGAAGAACATGTCAAACAGGCAATCAAAGCGACAACTCTCAGAGCTCCTACTGCAGGAAACATGATACTTTATTCTGTCGTAGAAGTGACATCCCAAAGCATCAAGGATGAATTGGCAGTTCTTTGTGACAATCAGCCGATGATTGCAAAAGCTCCGATGGTGTGGGTCTTTTTGGCTGATATGACAAAATGGATTAATTACTACCATGAATCAAATTCGGTAAAAACAGGCAGATCAGAAGGACTTCAGTGGCGTCAGATCGGAATGGGGGATTTTTTACTTTCAATGAGCGATGCTATCATCGCCGCCCAAACCGCGGTCATCGCGGCAGAAGCTTATGGTCTTGGATCATGTTATATCGGGGATGTGTATGAGAATTATGAAAAAACATCGACACTCCTTGATCTTCCGCCACACACGGCAATCGCCACTATGGTTATATTTGGGTATCCGAAGGATGGTTTTGGCTCCAAATCAGCACAATCGCTACGTCCGCCTACTGATTATGTTTTCATGGAAAACAGATATCTCGAGCCACATCTTCCCCAATTACTACAGGCTTATAGCCGACAAGAAGAGCAAATGAGAAACCAAAAACGACTTCCATTCAACAATACGGGGACAATTTCAGATTACTATTATTTCCGTAAACATCAGAGTCCTTTCATGGAAGAGATGAATAGATCCGCAAAGGTTATGGTCGACAGATGGTTACATCCAGATGTTCCTACTGACGTCTGACAGGCGGGGCGCTGAAGATTTCGTCTAACCTACGTGATTTTGAATCCAAAGGTTCTTCAGTTTGAAGCGAAGCTTCGGACTGTTCTGTCTGAACCGGAACTTTGGGAACTTCTTCTCTTTCTTGAACCGGTCTGTCATGCATATCCCAATCGGATTGAACTATTGGTCTTTCGTCCCTCCGAGATTCCGTTTTGCTTGATGGGCCGACGGGTATCGGTCTTGAGGGAACAGGAATCACTCTGGGCGGGGCATAGTCTGTCGGCGGTGCTTCATGTCGTGGCCACTGTTCCAGCATATCTGCAATTGCAGTGAGGTTATTATTGATTCGATATAACAACAAAAAAGATTCAAACAATACCCTAACGATAAAGGGAGATACCAAAATACCTATGATTGCGCCTACCTTTAAAAGAGTGTCGAATATTGTCCAAGACACATAGACATAGTATGCTCCGCCAATTACCACACCGACCGAACAGAAAATATATAGTACTTTGTATACGATAGGTGAAAGGAAATATCCGAAATCAAACCAACCTTTCCATCGTTGTTCCATGAAGCGCCCCCTTATGTAGCAAGAGTAAGTAGAAAAATTCTAATTGCCCCCTCATCCAATGTCAATCACGCGTACTAGGAAATCAGGGAGGAGGATGCGTCTTACTTGCTTATCCGGCCTCCCACAGAACCGTACTACCATAGGGTATTCGATCTTTCGTCAGTGTACATCTCCGGTTCCGTATAACCTTTAGATTTCAGTTTGTATTACAACCTTGTCCGACAGGGAACGCCGGATGGGATTTCTGTTCGTCAAGCCTGAAGTGTACCCCCGTCTCTCTTCAGATGAGGACACCCTAGCCTTTGGCTATGTACTTGGCGCTATCATTAATACCCAGGATATTAGATGATCACACCGAGCACAGAATAAATGGGGGGGGGCTTAAAGCCCCCCAAAACATCAATCACTAGATATCCATTACATGATGGTTCCGAGATTTTTGTAGAATGCCATCCTGCGCTTCGCATCCTCTTCGGCCATTTTGAATAGATCTTCAGCCATTGAAGGATTGGTCTTATAAAGAGATGTATACCTTCGTTCACCTTTGATAAATTCAATATAATCAGCCGAAGGATCTTTGGTATCCCATGAGAACCGTTTGCCTTCTTCAGCAAGAGGATTATACCGATACAATGGCCAGTAACCGGCTTCAACCGCCCGTTTCTCAGTAAGCTGGCTCTTGCTCATATCGATACCATGGTTGATACATGGTGCATAGCAAAATACGATTGACGGTCCGTTGTACGCAACTGCTTCCTGCAGAGCCTTCTGCGCATGCTGGCGGTTGGCTCCCATTGCAATCGAGGCTACATAAACATGTCCATAACTCATCACCATGAACCCCATGTTCTTTTTGCCAATCTGCTTTCCGGCATTTGCGAATTTTGCGACAGCGGCAATCGGTGTAGATTTGGAAGCTTGTCCTCCGGTATTGGAGTAGACTTCAGTATCGAGAACCAAGATATTTACGTTCTTGCCTGAAGCCACGACATGGTCTACCCCACCGTAACCGATATCATAAGCCCAACCATCACCACCGAAAATCCACACATCTTTTTCACTAAAGTAGTCTTGTAACTCAGCAACCTTTTCAAGCAGTGCTTTTGTCTCTGGCTTCGCATTGGCAAGAGCTTTCGGTAAAAGAGCTTTTGTTGCGTTTTGTGCTTCAATGGAAGCCTCACTCTTATCTGACCAAAGCTCCAAATTCTTCTTGAATGCTTCTGCAAGATTTTCAGATACACCGAGCTCGAGAAGACTGTCTACCGAAGCCTTCAACAACCGCCTATTACTATCTACCGCAAGACGCATGCCTAAACCATACTCTGCATTGTCTTCAAATAAGGAATTGCCCCAAGCCGGACCACGACCGTCCGCACGTTTGGCATAAGGAGTTGTCGGGAAGGTTCCGCCATAAATTGAAGAACACCCCGTTGCGTTGGCTACGATCATCCGTTCACCACAAATTTGGGTTACCAACTTCACGTAAGGAGTTTCACCACAGCCGGCACAAGCTCCGGAGAACTCAAACAACGGTTGCTTGAACTGCATACCCTTCACTGTATCGACTGAAACACCATCGAGCACATTGTTCGGCAAAGCTTCGAAGAATTCTGCGTTTTTAGTCTCTCCACGTTCGCGTTCGACCGCAATCGGACTCATTGCAAGGGCTTTCGTCTTTGCAGGACATGTTTCAACACACACGCCGCATCCTTGGCAATCCTCAGGATAAACCTGAATCTTAAACCTAAGATCGCGGGTATTCTTGGTATTTGACTTGAGTGTGGTAAATGTTTCGGGAGCATGTGCCAAATCTTTGGGATCAATCTGCTTCGCCCTGATGGCAGCATGAGGACAAGCTTGGACACACTGATTGCATTGGATACAATTTTCACTGAGCCATTGCGGTATAAACGGAGCTACGCCACGTTTTTCAAGCTTGGCTGTATTGGTAGGCAATGTTCCATCGAACGACATCTTGGAAACCGGGATTGAATTGCCTTTGAGATGCATCACTGGTTCGATGATATCTTTGGCAAAATCATCAGCGTCTTCGCCGATGAGTCTTTTGGGAACATATGACTGTCCGACTTGTGCGGGAATCTTCACTTCTTCCAACGCTGCAGAAGCCGCATCGACTGCCGCCCAGTTCATCTTGACGATGTCTTCACCTTTCCTGCCGAATGTTTTCTTAATGGCATTCTTGATGAGGGCAATTGCTTCCTCTTCAGGGAAAATACCTGAAATCTTGAAGAAAGCAGCCTGCATGACGGTATTGATCCTGGTCCCCAAACCAACTTCTTCAGAAATCTTCAATGCATCGATGTTATAGAATTTAATCTTTTTCTCGATGATCTGCTTCTGCTCGTCAGCAGTGAGATGTTCGAATACTTCGCCCGAGGAAACGCGTGAATTGAGCAAGAACACTCCGCCTTTCTTCAACGGCGAAAGCATATCGTAACGACCGATGTAAGCAGGGTTATGACAAGCAACAAAATCGGCACTATCGATAAGCCACGGCATATTCACCGAACTCTTCCCGAAGCGTAGGTGGCTAATGGTGATACCGCCAGATTTCTTAGAGTCGTACGAGAAGTAAGCTTGTGCATTCATGTCGGTATTTTCGCCGATTATTTTAATGGAATCTTTGTTTGCTCCGACCGTTCCGTCAGAACCGAGTCCCCAGAACATGCATGACACTACTCCCTTTGGAGATACATCGATAACATCTTTGACTGGAATTGATTTGTGTGACACATCATCGGTAATTCCGACGGTAAAATCGTGGAAGCATTTGTCATTAAGATGATCATAAACGGCCTTGGCATGCGAAGGAGTAAAATCTTTACTCGACAATCCGTAGCGTCCGCCGATAACGGTAAGGCCTGTGCGTCCAATCTGTGCCAATGCGGTCACTACATCCTGATACAATGGCTCACCAAGCGAACCGGGCTCTTTTGTTCTATCCAAAACAGCAATTTTCTTTACTGTTTCAGGAATTGCAGCCACAAAATCCTTTGCAGAGAACGGACGATACAAACGAACCTTGAGCACACCAACTTTTTCACCTTTGGCATTAAGATATTGGGATGCCCATTCCAGGGTGTCCACGCTGCTGCCCATTGCGATAACCACACGATCTGCATCGGGTGCCCCGACATAATCGAAAAGATGGTACTGACGTCCGGTAACCTCAGCGACCTTGTCCATATAGTCCTGAACGATTGCAGGTACTTCCGAATAGTACGGGTTGACCGTTTCACGACCTTGGAAATACACATCTTCATTTTGGGCCGCTACTTTCAAGCGAGGATTTTCAGGACGTTGCGCCCTTGCTCTAAATTGCTCGATATACTCATTTTCAATCAGAGGTTTCATGTCATCATATGAAACTTCTTCAACTTTCTGCACTTCGTGAGAAGTCCTGAAACCATCAAAAAACGAAAGGAACGGTACTTGAGATTTTAGTGTTGCAAGATGTGCCACGAGCGCTAAGTCCATCGTCTCTTGGATGCTTGAAGCAGCTGTCATCGCAAATCCTGTATTTCTGCAAGACATCACATCGGAGTGGTCGCCGAATATCGACAATGACTGTGCAGCAAGCGAACGGGCAGAAACATGGAATACGGTCGGCAACATTTCACCAGCGATTTTATGCATGTTTGGAATCATCAACAACAAGCCTTGTGAGGCAGTGAATGTTGTGGTCATCGCACCGGCACTGAGAGATCCGTGTACTGCTCCTGCAGCTCCCGCTTCCGACTGCATTTCAATAATATCAACCTTCTGGCCAAAAAGGTTTTTTCGACCAACGCTAGCCCAAGAATCCGCATACTCCCCCATTGGAGAGGAGGGGGTAATGGGATAAATTGCGGCGACTTCACTGAATGCGTAAGCTACATGCGCAGCAGCAGTATTGCCGTCGATAGTAACCATTTTCTTGTTACCCATTTGTACACTCCATAAATAAATATTTTCATGTGCATCACTTCAGGATACATCATTTAGTTCCAACTAAATATTATACAGTAATCAGTTGTGGTTTGCAACCTACGCAGTAATATTCCAGATTGAGATACTTACCATAACATGGTATTTTGATAATCCTAAATTCCTATATTTCTACAAGTAAAACTAAAAATTACACAGGGTTATTATTCAAAACCGAATTCAATCTTTAAAAGTGTTCGTACGGTTGCTTGCGTACATAGCTAAGGCCCATTTGTCTCAAATACCACGCTTGGCATACACACATCGATAGCTAACGAATTTTTATTGCATGCTTGTTATTGTGAAGGCACCCAACTTATGATCGGGTACCTTCACTCATCAATTAACACTCACTATGCCCACAAGAGAAACATTTTTTACAACCTTCAATATTCACGAAAGTCACATTACCACAAATCGGACAAATATCCGGTGTGATACTGTTGGACAATTCGTCGCCAAGACCCAGATCAAATTGTTTCGATCCATACAAATCATCACCTTCATCCGGAAGCTCAGGATATCCATCAGAAGATTGTTCAAGTCCCAAATGCTCTTCCAATACTTGAGCAACAGCATCTGGAAGACTCATCACCTTGTTTTTTCCGAAGCCCATCGGTCGTCCGGAGCCGATCCCACGCAATTGGGCGATAACTGCCTGAGTCCTTTGTTTCGGAGTCAATGGACTGGGCATTCTTAAAATTAAACTGATCAGCCTTCCTAATCCTTCGGCATCGGCAGACACGTCGGAACCGACCTTCGCCACATTAATAAAGATTTCGAACGGCTCGTTAGCAGATCCCCCATCCCAGTTTACCGTAATGTATGCAGTACCAATCGGTGTCATCTTTCTATAGGTGGTACCGTGCAATACGGTCGACCTCACCCGTGGTTTGGGATCGGTAGAAATGACTTTCGGTTCTTCTTTTTTCTTGTCTTTGGCAATTAATACTTGGGAATCTCTCGAACCATCCCTGTAGGTCGTGCCACCCTTACACCCCAAATCATACAATAATTCATACAATTTACCGGTCTGTTCAACAGTGTAATCCGCAGGAGTGTTTCCGGTCTTTGAGATACTAGAGTCAACCCAACGCTGGATTGCTGCCTGAACTTTTACATGCCCTTCTGGAGCAAGGTCCATGGCTGATACGAAAAAGTCGGGTTTCTTTTCGTCCGGGTGCTTCTTGACCCACTCATCATATACCGCAACCCGTTCAATATTCTTGCCCATTCGGCCTACACGTTCCCATTCCCAGAAATAATATGGTTCGATTCCGGTACTTGTCCCCACCATTGTTCCGGTCGTCCCGGTAGGAGCCTGGGTAAGTAACGTAACATTGCGAAGACCATCTTTGGCGACCAAGGACCTAATTTCTTCTGGCATCATTTTCATGAATCCGCTCTGGAGAAATTTTTCAGCATCAAATAGGGGGAAGGGTCCCTTCTCCACTGCCAATTTAGCACTTGCCTTGTACGCTTCGATACAGATGAATTTATATAACTGGTCGATGAATGTTATTGATTCGTCACTTCCATAAGCCAATTCCATTTTAATCAGCATATCGGCAAGGCCCATCGTGCCCAATCCGATACGTCGTTCGGACTGCTGACGCTCTTTATTTTCGTCGTAGAAATAAGGTGTATCGTCAATCACATCGTCAAGGAACCGTACAGAGCCCTGTACAGTTCGTCCGAGATCTTCCCACATCACTTTCTTGTCTTCTACAAAACGAGACAGATTGATTGAACCTAAATTACAGACACCCCAAGGTGGTAATCCTTGCTCTCCGCATGGATTCGTGCATTGGATTGAGCTGTAATACCAAGAATTGGACATCTTATTGTAGCGATCCATGAAGAACACTCCGGGTTCAGCTGAAGCCCAGGCACTTTCAATGATGGCATTCCAAATCTCTTTTGCTTTCATCGTTTGATAGGGAACAATTTTTTTACCCAATGATTTCCATCGATTGAGATCTCCGTCCCACACTTTATTGTATTCGGGATCGCTGGTATCGGGGAACCATGTGGTCCAATCACCATCGGCCCTGACAGCGTCCATGAAATCATCAGTGATACCGACACTTATATTGGCATTGACGATCTTATCCATTTCTCGCTTGCTATTGATGAAATCAAGAATATCCGGATGCCATACATTAAGTATCAGCATCAATGCACCGCGACGGGAACCACCTTGTTCGATTAAACCGGTAACAAAACTGAATAAAGCTCCCCATGAAACCGATCCGCTGGAACGACCATTGACACCTTTGACGTATGCGTGTTTCGGCCTCAGTGAAGAGAGGTTCATCCCAACACCACCGCCACGGGACATGATTTCGGTCATTTGTCCCAACGAAGTAATAATACCTCCACGACTATCTTTCGGCGAAGGTATCACATAGCAGTTGAAATACGTGAGGTTTTGGGTAGTCCCAGCACCGGCGAGAATCCTTCCGCCTGGAACAAACTTCCAGTCTTCAAGCAACCAATTGAATTCTTTTTCCCACGCCGGTTGTTTGTCGGAGTGCTCCTGTTGGGAAATTCCCCGAGCAACCCTGGCCAACATCTGAGAAGGTTCGGTTTCTACCGGTTTATCAACATTCTCCCTGGTCGTATCGACAATGGTCCCATCATTGAGCTTAACCTTTACAGCATCCCCGGTGAGTTCCAATACATTCCCGATCTCACGTTGTCCTGTTTGAGTATTACTCACGGCAACCACGAGGTCTCCAACCTTGAGTGTATCTTTTTTTGCATCTTTCAATGCATAGCGATCTAAAAATATTTTACGCCCTAATGGTGAGAGCGTATTTTTCGCCGTGGCCATCACTTCCCCCAAAAATAGTATTTATGTAATAGTTGGTCCGAATCCCAACATACCACATTTACAAGCGGCACGCAAGTCATAATGTACAGGTATAGCGTGTGTCATAGCTTAATGACACTATATATAGCGTATATATAACTTCTAAAGCACTTTCATATCATCTATGTACAGATACTGTTTTGGTTGTATGTAAACAAATCCCTACCAGCAAATCTATTAACGAAAAATAATCTTTTAGACTTATCAAACAATTGTGACTGTGTGCGTATCGTACGGGAACACCGGTAACTACCGAAGGAATTCCTTTCTGCGCCAACGAGAGAGCGACAGCATCGGTCCCTCCCCCCTTTCTGACTGCTTTCTGGATCTTGATATTCGATTCATGAGCCACTTCATCGATGTGTTGCAACAAACCGGGATGGCCGATATGGGTCGGATCAAACAATCTGACATGAGCACCATTTCCTACACGAGTCTGTGGATGTGAAGGTCCTCCGGGGATATCATCGGCAGGAGCTCCCTCGACAATTATCGCCATATCAGCATTCAAGGCATTTGCAAGAACTTTTGCCCCGCGGGTCCCGACCTCTTCCTGTACCGTCGCCGCCAACATGACGGTTGCTTGATGCTCTTCGTGTGCGATCCGCTTACCGATTTCAATCAGTGCAGCGATACCTATTCTGTCATCAAAGGCTTTGCTCATCACCACATCTTTTTCTTTTACATAACTGAAGGGTGCGACCGGTACCACAAGAGCCCCAATATCTATATGAAACAGAAAGCGAACCTCATCCGCAGATGACGCACCGATATCGACAAACAGGTCCTCCAATTCCGGAATTTGTTGCGTAGCTCCCTTTTTCAGGAAGTGCAAAGAAAGTTGACCGATAATCCCGTCGATCATTCTACCTTCAGAATTTTGTACCTTTACCGGAGACGAAGGAAGGGTCACGGTATTCCATCCTCCGATATTGAAGATTCGTAAAAATCCATTATCAAGGATATCGGAAACGATAAACCCAATCTCATCTTGATGAGCGGCAAATAAGATTGCCGGCCCTTCGGGATTCGTACCGACAAATGTGGCCACGACATTGCCCACGTTATCCGTCTCGATCAAATCGGTGTATACGGAGAGCTCTTTCCTGAAAATATCACCGATGTCTTTTTCATGCCCCGAAAGCCCGCTCGCCTGGGTTAAACGTTCTATCAACGTGATTGAATGTTGTTTCATAGGGGCATTATATGGGCAAACAAGTAATGAAACAATAACCCACGATACAATTCAAGCTGAGTCACCCGGTATGTAAATACTGTTAAAAAGGTTTAATAACCTTGTTCAAGCATCGCGTTGGCAACTTTCTTGAATCCAGCAATATTTGCTCCTTTCACATAATTGACATATCCGTCTTTACCCGTGCCTTCGGTCACGCATGAATCATGGATATTTTTCATAATCGAATGAAGTTTTACATCAACCTCTTCAGCTGTCCAATTGATCATCATTGCGTTTTGAGTCATCTCCAAACCGGAGACTGCGACTCCGCCCGCATTGGCAGCCTTTCCAGGTCCAAACGGGATTTTATGCTCAAGAAAGAATATTGTGGAATCAGCAGTGCAGCCCATATTCGATGTTTCAATCACATACTTCACGCCATTTGCCAATAACGTCTTTGCGTCTTCCAGATTCAGCTCATTTTGAATCGCACAGGGGAAAACCATATCCACAGGAACTTCCCATGGCTTCTTCTTGGGAACAAATTGTACCTTAAAGCGATCGGCAAATGGTTTTACCACGTCATTGTTAGAAGCTCTCAATTGCAGCATATAATCCCATTTTTCAGGGGTATTGATACCACTTTCATCCAGCACATAACCGTCGGGTCCGCTGATGGTAACAACTTTCGCACCCAAAGCTGACGCTTTCATCACGGCTCCCCACGCAACGTTTCCAAATCCCGATATTGCGATCCGTTTGCCTTCAAGGGTATCGTTGTTTGCTTTTACCATCTCATCTGCAAAATACATGGCCCCAAAACCGGTAGCTTCAGGACGGACAAGCGAACCTCCCCAACCCCGGCCCTTACCGGTGATGACACCGGTGTTCTCACTATTTATCCTTTTATACTGCCCATAGAGATAGCCGATCTCTCTCGTCCCTACCCCCATATCACCTGCAGGGACATCTGTCTGCGGTCCGATATATTTTTGCAACTCTGTCATGTACGATCGGCAGAAACGTAAAATTTCGTTCTCTGATTTTCCTTTAGGATTAAAATCAGAGCCGCCTTTCGCACCTCCCATAGGAAGTGTCGTCAAACTGTTTTTAAATGTCTGTTCAAATCCCAAGAACTTTAAAGTTCCCAAGGAAACGCTAGAATGGAATCGTAGCCCGCCTTTGTAAGGCCCCAGCGCATTATTAAACTGAACTCGGTAACCACGGTTGATTTGAATCTCGCCATTATCATCTTCCCACTCGACCTTGAATGAGAATATCCTGTCGGGCTCGGTAATTCGTTCAAGGATTTTCGTATGGATATATGCCGGATTATCATTCACAACATCAATAATTGATTCAATGACCTCTCGCACTGCTTGAATAAATTCTGGTTCCGCCGGGTTTCTCCGTTCCAAATCTGCCATGAACGAATCCAATTTGTACATCTCTATCCCTCCCCCAGGAAAAAATTCACCTTTTTGCATTTTCATGCTATAATCCACATTACGCTACCCACCAGTGTAGAGGGCTCAAACCTCATTGTCAATACATATATATTGTAGTATATGTAAATATATAAATTATTATTTATGTAATCATCAAGTTTTCTACTTAATATTTCAATATTTGTAAAATATACAGTTGTGAGCAAAATGGCATCGCCCATACGGAAAGTTGGGAGTTTGTTATATGCGACCATCTTCTTTGTGATTAAAATCCGTGGTACTATGATTCGCGATGTACAGATTACTTCCAACTCAAGACCCTTTTGAAAACTTAATGCTACGGCACATCTATAATGTAATTCTCATTTGCAGCGAATATGATCAATTCCTCATTGAGGAAGACGGACGGGTCGAAGAAATCCTCTTTCAGGAATATACTCAACTCGGTTTGAGCACTCCTCCGAAAATAACGCATGCACGAACCATTGAAGATGTTATTCATCTATTGAATACGGGAAAATTCGATCTTGTCGTAACGATGCTTGATTTGGGGAAAACTACTGTATTTGATCTTGCAAATGCAATAAAATCACAATTTACACATATTCCTTTAATCGCGTTGTCTCCGCTTCCGAATAAAAAGATGAGCTCATTTTTTTACCAAAAAGTTAAACAATGTGTTGATAATTTATTCTATTGGCAGGGTAATCCCAACATATTCCTCGCGATGATAAAACTTCTCGAAGATCGAATGAACGCTCTGCATGACGCGAACTCTACGGCTCAGGTCCCGGTAATCATATTGGTGGAGAATTCAGTACGGTTCTACTCGTCTTTCTTACCATTGCTCTATACATGCATTATCCAACAGACGCGTTCAAGCATGAGCGAAGCGCTCAATCCGTGGGCCACTGCATTACGGATGAGAGGGCGTCCGAAAATCCTTTTGGCCAAGACATATGAAGAGGCAATGGACCTTTACAATACTTTCAAACAGCATGTGCTTGGGATTATCACCGATGTTGCTTTTGACAGGGAGGGTTCGAATGATCCTTACGCAGGATTCCATTTACTTCGCCATTTTAAAGCCCACGACCCAGATTTGCCAGTGTTAATCCAATCAGCAAAATATGATAATGCCCAGACAGCATACGATCATGAAGCCGCTTTCATTTGGAAACTGAGCCCTTCCTTGTTGAATGATTTACGTCAATATGTTTTCGAACATTATGGATTCGGACCGTTCATTTTCAGGGATAGCGAAACAAAAGAAGAATTGGCACGGGCCGAAGATCTTCGAGCTCTTCAACACGTTATGCCAAAAGTCCCGATATCTTGTTTCATCGCACATTCGAATCACAATGATTTCTCTCGTTGGCTAAAGGCCAGAAGCCATTACTTTTTGGCCAATCTCTTCAGACCTCTGTCTGTAGCAGAATACAAAGATCCGGAAGCATTGAGAGACCATCTTGTTCAGATGATCAAAGATTACCGCCTTAATATCGGTAAGGGAGTAATCGCTCAATTCAATAGAAACAATTATGACGAACTATCATTCTTTACTCGTATAGGATCAGGGTCCTTAGGAGGCAAAGGCCGCGGCCTGGCCTTCATTGACTATCAGCTTCGCAAAGGCAATATCGTTGAAAAATACCAAGGAATGTATGTATCGATCCCGCGTACGGTAGTGATATCCACTGACTTGTTCAGTCAATTCATCGAAGAAAATAACTTGATGGAAATTGCAGGTTCGTCTCTTCCGGATGAAAACCTCCGCAAAGTATTTCTATCTAAACCGCTACCTTCACAACTGATGCTGGATCTTGAGGCTATCGTCCGCGTAATTAAAGTTCCGATTGCCGTTCGCTCTTCAAGTCTGCTTGAAGATTCTCACAACCAACCTTTTGCAGGTGTCTATGAAACCTGTATGCTTCCTAATAAAGGCACAGACGAAGAACGTCTTCATGCTTTGGCACAAGCAATCAAATGTGTATATGCATCGACCTTTTACAACAAGAGCAAAGAGTACCAACGAGCGACCAATCATATGATCGAAGAAGAAAAGATGGGGGTTATCATCCAACAAATCATCGGAAGCCCCCATGGTGAGTATTGGTATCCTAACTTTTCCGGTGTTGCCCGCTCTTTGAATTTCTATCCTATCGGAAATGAAAAACCGGAAGATGGAGTTGGCATGCTGTGCTTCGGATTTGGAAAAGCTGTCGTAGATAACGGTATGGCATTCAGGTTTTCTCCGAGATACCCAAAGAAGAATCTTCAATTCTTAGGGGGATTGGAATCAAGTTCGCAAATGGATTTTTATGCATTGGACATGAGCAAGCCTTATGTACCGGAAGGAAATCCAGAGAATCTCGCATTGGTACCATTGTCCGAAGCTGAAAAACATCCTGAAACGTTACGGTATATCGGGTCGACTTACGATGCAAAATCCGGGACTTTGGTGGACCAGCTATCAATCGACGGACCAAAGGTTATTACCTTCAATGGCATATTGAAATACAATAGCCACCCGATTGCTGGAATCATAAGGGATATTCTTTCATTTGGTGAAAAAGTGATGAACGTCCCGATTGAGATTGAGTTTGCGGTCAATCTGAACAGGCCCGATTGGAAAAAGCCAGAATTCAGCCTTCTTCAGATCAGACCCATCGTATCAGGAGCCGAGTCGATGGACCTGAATATCTCAACTCAAGAGAAAGAGCATGCATGGGTATGGTCAAACCACGTTATGGGCAACGGTCAGGTCAATTCAATAACCGATGTGGTCTATATCAAGTCGACCGAATTCAAAACAGCCCACACTTCAGAAATGGCATTGGAACTTGAGATGATAAATGCTCCGTTTATCGAAGAAGACCGTCAATACATCCTCATTGTTGCCGGTCGATTAGGGTCAAGTGATCGGTGGTTGGGAATACCCGTGATTTGGGCACAGATATCACAAGCCGCTGTTATAATTGAAACAGGACTGCCTGGATTTCAAGTAGAGCCAAGCCAAGGAACGCACTTTTTCCAAAACATCACTTCGTTGGGAACGATTTATTTGACAGTCAATCCCAGTTATGATGATGGATCGTGTGATTTCTCGCAATTCGATCGTTTGCCGATAATCAAAGAATCAGCTCACTTCAGGCATGTACGAGCAGCGAGACCATTCACGGTGAAAGCCGACGGGCGTAAAAAAATTGGCATCGTACTACCATCGAATACCGATTCGCATTTTTAGCATCTACAGTTATTTTCTTTGTTGCGGTTCCATCGTCCACGTTGATTGGGTACCCTGATCAACAAGCGAAGCAAAATAATCCCATACCGGATCTGCAGGGGGAGCTGCTGTTACGGTGAGTAATTCCTGCTTGATCGGATGAACAAATGCAATACTTCTGGCATGCAGGTGAATCCCGCCACCTTGATTGGATCGTGCGGCTCCGTATTTGAGATCCCCTTTAATATGGGATCCCATCGCCGCCAGTTGTGCCCTTATCTGATGCTGTCTCCCGGTGATGAGTTCAATCTCAAGCAGAAAAAAACTTTTTGAAGCTCCGATTATAGCGAATCGCATCGACGCCTTCTTACTTTGAATGCGTTCATGAATACTAGCGGTAGTTTTGTTCTTAGTTGGATTACGTGTCAAATAATGAGTGACCACTCCCTCGGGTTCCCGGGGAACTCGATCAACAACCGCCCAATAGATTTTTTTTACGGCATTGTCATCCCTAAACAAATCGTTCATCCGCACCAACGCTTTTTCTGTTTTTGCAAGCACAAGGATTCCGCTTGATGGCCTGTCAAGGCGATGAGGGACTCCCAGATATACGTTTCCAGGCTTATTATACTTTTGTTTTAGATACAGTTTCACATCATCGAGTATGGTCGCATCGTTGGTCTTGTCCCCTTGGCTAAGCTCTCCCGGGAGTTTATTCAATAGTATCAGGTGATTATCTTCGAATATGATCCTTTGTCCGATGTTATTCATCTTCCTGATCCTTTACCGTGTCATCAAACGGATCGATATCTGCAAACAATGAGGGTTCGGCTTGCTGTGCTTGAGGGTCGGCTTCATGTTTTATCCGCAGAGACTGGGCTTCCTTGGTTGTAAGACGAACTCCGTTTGCCTTGACACCTTTGATCAAGAATCTGGAGAAATATGTTCGATCTTCCAAGTTTTTATATCCCTTCCCTTTCTTGTACAAAATAGTGATCCTTGCATCATCAAGGGTTGAGAGCGTATATAATTTATAATCGTCACCGGGAAGCAGCTCATACGTTTTATTAAGAATGAATTGGGTAATCCTACAACGCTTGATAAAGAGATATTTAAGATTCTTCTCTTGGTAGATGATGGTAAAGACAAGAGCCTCCAACTCTTCCTTATCCGCAAAACCACAATGTCGCAAGGCCTTCCCAACAAACAGTTTCTCAGGAACATCGGTAACAAAATATGTCCCTTCTTTTTGGATAATCAGGATTCTGTCGAATTGCGATACCGTAAGCAACACGTTCCCGCTTTTCAATCCATACCCGAGATAACCGTTTTCCGGATCATATCTGAGAGGGAGATCACGAACGGCAGCTTCTCGCACATCAGCTTTCTTGAAACTTCCGATTTCAGTTTTCCGCTTATGGCTTTCGATGCCTACCATGTGTTTCAATTCATCAAGAAATCCCAATGAATAATCGATTATATGGTTGAGGTTCCATTCGATCTTCTCAAGCTCTGCATTGATCTCTTCAATTTCCGCCCTGTTCTTCTCGATATCAAAAAGACTGATGCGTCTGATGGGAATTTTTAACAATCGTTCGACATCTTCGGAAGTGACATCTCTGGCAATCTGCTCCTTAAAAGGATTGAATCCGGTTATTACAGCCCGTTCGACTTCTTCTTGCGTACGTTTTTGCTCGATTCGCTTATATATCCGTTCCTCTACGAAAATTCTTTCGAGGGTCCTTGCGTGCAATCTGTCGAGCAGATGTCCTTTTTGTAATTGCAATTCCATCGTGAGCACTTCAACGAGGTGTTTTGCATGAAAATGAATCATCTCCTCAACTGTCATGATAGTGGGAATATTGTCCTTAATTACCAACGGGTTGACAGTTATGGATTGTTCACAAGCGGTAAATGCATAAAGGGCATCGACAACTTCGTTCGAATAGGTATTACGAGCCAATGTGATCTCAATATTGGCTTTTTCTGCAGTATAGTCATTGATCGACGCAATCTTGATTTTCCCTTTTTTCCCGGCATCTTCAATAGACTTGATCATCTTGTCCGTCGTAACACCATACGGCAGCTCATCAATTACTATCCTTTTGGGATCTTTGGTATCAAGTTTTGCCCTGATCAAAACTTTTCCCGTTCCATTTGAATAGGAAGAAATATCCATCAGTCCTCCGGTTGGGAAATCAGGATACAATTCAAATGTATTTCCATTGAGGACGGCTGCCACGGCATCAATAACTTCAATGAGATTATGGGGAAGGATACGGGTCGACATGCCTACCGCGATACCTTCGGTTCCCTGGATCAAAACGATGGGCAGTTTTGCAGGGAACACTACCGGCTCTTTGTTCCGCCCATCGTATGAATCAACCATTTCGGTCAATTCGGGATTATAGAGGACTTTCTTCGCGAACGGCAGGACTCTACATTCGATATACCTCGGAGCTGCGGCTTCGTCTCCCGTATAGATATTTCCGAAGTTACCCTGCTTGTCTATGAACAGGTTCATATTTGCGAGATTGACCAGGGCATCCCCGATTGAGGCATCACCATGAGGATGATAACGCATCGCATGCCCGACAACGTTAGCGACTTTGTGGAATTTACCGTCATCCATCTCAAACAGTGAATGGAGGATTCTACGTTGTACCGGTTTTAACCCATCGATGATGTCAGGAATCGCCCGGTCCTTAATCACATATGATGCGTACTCAAGGAAGTTTTCTTTGAAAACAGTTTCTGCATGTGCCATTACCTGAGATTCTCCATGATGAACTCACGCCGGTCGGGGGTATTGTCTCCCATATAGAATTGAAGCGTTTTATGCATTTCACTCGTTGAGGAAATCGATACGGGAATGAGACGCATGCTTTCATTGATGAACTGATGGAATTCAGAGGGATTAATTTCACCCAAACCTTTGAACCGTGTAACTTCTGGTCCTCTCAAGCGCTTGACGGCTTCATCCCGTTGGGCTTCCGTATAGCAATATGTCGTCTCTTGTTTATTCCTTACCCTGAATAGCGGAGTCTCTAGAATAAACAGTCTTCCAGCGAGAACGAGTTCTTCAAAGTAACTGAGAAAATAGGTCATGAGCAAGTTTCTAATGTGAAAGCCATCGGTATCGGCATCAGTCGCTATGATCACTTTCCCATAGCGTAAGCCTTCTATTCCATTTTCCAAGCCCAAGGCTATCATCATATTGTACAATTCTTCATTCTTATAGATTTCAGTCCTTTTCTTATCAAATACATTAAGGACTTTCCCCCTAAGACTGAATACCGCTTGCGTATACACATCTCGCACACTGACCAAAGAACCGGAAGCAGATAATCCTTCGGTCAGGAAAATCATCGACTTCTCACCTTTCTCTCCATGAGTTCCCAAATGGTATTTGCAGTCTCTAAGTTTCGGAATGTTGATAGATACTTTTTTAGCCGCTTCCCTGGCGGCGCCCTTCACCGCAGCCAATTCTTTTCTGAGCTTTTCATTGTTAGCGATTTTTTGGGAAAGTTTGTTTGCTTCTTCGGGATTCTTCAACAAGAAATCGATTATGGCTTCTTTCACTTCTTGGATGATCCATGTGCGGACTTCGGTATTGCCCAGTTTATTTTTCGTCTGGCTTTCAAAGAGCGGATCTTGCAACTTGATTGCAATAGCACCGGTAAGGCCTTCACGTACATCGGGAGCGGTATAATTCTTCTTGAAAAATTCATTGATTCCCTTGAGGATACCTTCTTTGAATGCCCAAAGATGCGTGCCGCCATCGCTGGTATGTTGCCCGTTGACATAGGAAAAATAGGATTCACCGTAATTCATCGTATGGGTAAAGGCAAATTCAATTCTATGGTTTCTGTGATAGATGGTCGTATACAATGCTTCTGAGCCTACCTGTTTGTCCAAAAGATCAAGCAACCCATGTTTGGAGGTAAAGAGCTTTTTATTGTATTCAAGTGTCAACCCAGTATTCAGATAGGCATAATTCCAAAGTCGCTCTTCGACAAAGCTCTCCTCGAAATGATAATCACTGAAAAGATCTTCGTCATGATCAGGGACAAATTCGATAAGGGTTCCGTTGGGTTCGCCGGTGGTCCCCGTCTTTTCAGAAATCAATTCTCCCTTTTCGAAAACAGCTTCTGAGAAAAGGCCTTCGCGATAAGAACAGACTCTGAACCGAGAAGAAAGTGCATTTACCGCTTTGGTCCCGACTCCGTTAAGCCCGACAGAAAATTGAAACACGTCATCGTTGAATTTTCCACCCGTGTTGATTACCGATACGCAATCGATGACTTTCCCTAACGGTATTCCCCTGCCGAAATCCCTTACTTGAATCTGGTCACCATCTAATTTAATAGAGATACGATTCCCATACTCCATAATGAATTCATCGACACTGTTATCGATGACTTCTTTAAGAAGAATATATATACCATCTTCAAAATGTGATCCGTCCCCCAAACGTCCGATATACATCCCCGGACGCAAGCGTATATGCTCGAGGGCACTGAGCGTTTGGATTTTGCTCTCGTCGTAAGCGGCAGGGCCTGCCTGGGTTTTTCTTGTTGCCATTGGTTTCGATTATAGCCTCTTTTTTTAGTTCGTGCAAAGGTTGGGACAGCT
>JAAYIV010000182.1 GCA_012523305.1 Spirochaetales bacterium | reverse complement strand
TATTGTAGCCATTGCCCCTTGACCTTGAACGAAACATTGATGGACAATGAAGTGAGCATAGATTATGAGGAGAAATTCGAATGGGTAAAGTCGTACTGGCAAATGACCATGGGGCGGTCGAGCTGGCAAATATTATTCGTGAACATCTTGAAAAACGAGGCTTCTCGGTACACCATCTCGGAGTAGTGTCTCATGATTCTGTTGATTATCCCGATATGGCTGCAGCAGCGTGTACAGAGTTCCTCAAGGGAGGTTATGATTTTGGTGTGGTCTGTTGCGGAACAGGCATAGGCATTTCAATCTCAGCCAATAAATTCGATAAAATATTATGTGCGCTTCCCCAGAATGTATTCGCAGCATCAATGGCAAAAATGCACAATAACGCCAATTTCCTAGCTTTCGGTGGTCGGATAGATTATCAAGAACCGGTTACCGCGATGCTCGATGCATTTATCGATAACAAATTCGAAGGTGGCCGGCATGCCACCCGGGTAAATAAAATGAAGGCACTCGGATGTAAATCCTGCTAATTCACTTCATCACGCCACGTACCGAGAACATATATATCGCTGATCATGAAATTCCACACGAGTGAGAATGTGTTGGCATGAATATTCCAATTGACTCCCATCGAGAGGAATCTATCACGCTTGCCTGAATGAGGAGTACCTACCGTAACCGGTGTAAACTTCACATATAGCGAATCTATGGTAAAAGCAGAACGTGGATTATGACTTCCGGCGAGCACGCCGAGAGAGACTAGCATATTCACACCCGAACCAGCATAACCATGCTTATCCCATCGCTTGCCGAGAAGGGAATATGCGATATCCAAGCCTACTTGTACATCACCGAACACTGTCGGGGTGATTTCACTTTGAGTGAATACATTGGCTTCCAGACGCTCGGTAATTCCCTTGACAACTCCGAGATGCACATGCAAGCCATCGTGATAATACTGATCGAACAATCCCACATGTCCAAACGATATGCCTAGATCGTTTGCCAAAGAAAACATCGGAGGCGTAAGGGATAACAGAATGAGCAATGACACAACATATCGTAATCTCTTGATCATGACCGCACGCCTCACCAGACCAGATATGAAATCTGATACAGGGCAATGCCCCAATGTACAAATTCCCAATTTGCCATGTCAACGGTGACAAATGGAGAAAACCAACTATAGGTAGCGTCTTTCTCAGCGAGCCGAACAGGCGAAGCGGAAAACTTAAGACGTAAGGCCCCCATACCTTCCCATTGGAAAGAGAGTGAAATCGACGGGGCAAAGGCTGTGATATTCGTAGGCATTAAAAAATGGAACGGATGGCGTATGGTCCTCAAGAGAGTCAGTTCTATCCCTGCCTGGATATCATGGATCAATACAGACCGATTTCTTGTTCCGATATTGATATCGACATATGCCGACGGATCTAAACATCGCCAACCTAAGGGGTGTACCGACAGACGCATGCCGATGAAACTGTATGATTGTGTCGTGTCGTCCAGATGACTAGCACCTCCGACAGACCACCCGTAGCCAGCTGTCTTTGAAGCTGCAACAGATGTGGACAATGATAAAAAAACCGTCAATAACACGATAAGTTTAGCCATTCTCTGTATCATCTCAGCCTCCGATGAAAGTAAACCAATAATTTGGCAATACTTCGATTCGACGCCAAGTGAGGGCTTCTTCTCGCGTTATCTTCCTCGAGTGCGAAAACAATTCGCTCAAATGAGCTCTGGATTGTTGATTGAGCTGTTCACTTTCCACTACGATACTCAATTCATTTGATAGGTTCATCGACCTGAAATTGTAATTCGATGAACCGACCATGGTATATACATAATCCACGACCATCAGTTTTTCATGGAGCAATGGGTAACTATAATCTTTGGCAGGTTCATGTTCCCTATAGAGCTCTACTCCTAGATCCAACAGATCAAGGGCCGCATACTGTACCGCCATCCGATTTTCTTTTCGCATATCCCAAGGTACGAGCATCTTTACCGAAACCCCTCTGTCGATAGCCCGTTTAATCGACTCGGACATGTTTTTATCAAGAAAAGGGAGAAACGGGAGCATCACGATCTCATGATCCGCAGCATCGATCAGGGCGTTAAACATATGCTTCACCGACTCGTTTTTATTAAACTGATCTGCTACCCATGCGTTATGATCAAGCTCCTCTGCAGTTACCTTCTCATCCAGCATGTCATAACTGATGGTATCCCAAGACTGTTCATTCCAGAATTGGATAAAATTGGAAAGTAACAACTGTGACAGACTTGGAGAATTGAACACATACATCGAGTCTCTTTGACCATTGGGATTCTGTGAGTCATGTAACGATACATAATTATAGTTCATCCCGCCCAGGGCCGTTATTGTTCCGTCAATGATAAGGAATTTTCGATGTTCTCTGAGCAAAAGGTTCTGCAACATCAAAATCCGTTCACCTGTGAATGGATTGAATTCCAATAGGTGCACCCCATCGATACGCATCCTATGTAAGGATTTCATCTGTTCACTCGATGCTGTGTATTCAAGATTTGAAATCGAATCGATAATCAGATATACGGCAAGCCCTTCTCTGGCTCGTTCTGACAACGCATCCAAAACAATTGCCGATTGTGGACTGTAAGATCCTAAAAATACCGTCGAGATGATTGATTCTTTGGCTGAATAAATCAATTCTGCTGCCCGTTTTCCCCATTGATCGCCTTCGAAATATGATTCGGGAAAATCTACCGTTACCTTGGGCAAACCATAGCTGTCCAGAGCTTCTTGAACAGTCAATCGTAAGCCTTCACCCGTATAGGGAGGAGGAAGTGAGGCACAGGAAAAAAAAAGAAACAGATTCAAGGAACAGAGAAAAAGGCACAAGTGCAGGAAGAACCGAAAATTCTTCATGGACGCCGGCCCCGTTGATCTGGGAATATGAAAGGATGGGGAAGCAATTCATTAAAGCGATAGTGCACCGCAGTATCGTTCATATCATGTAAATAGACATCCGCATCGCTTGGGGTAAATTCTGCCAATACTTGAAGGCATAAAGCACAAGGCGGTGCAGGAGGGCTATCATCCGAAACAACAACTATCATGTCGACTGTAAAATCACCTTCAACAGAAAGCCCCTTCATCATCGCTCCACGTTCTGCACAAATGGTTGCCCCATACGATGAGTTTTCAACATTACAACCACTATATATTGCATTGGTAGCCTTGCTTACGACAGCAGCGCCTACCTTGAATTTCGAATACGGAGTATAGGCATGCTCCCTTGCGACGATTGCCGATTGTTTTGCCTTCAACCGGGTCAATTCACGATTGAATTGTTCTTTTGTCGAAAAATCGAAAAAATCATCCAAGGTACTGATAATCACATCAGCCCCATTTCCAAGCAATTGTCCTGAACTGAAACTTGTTGTCAGTCCGCAACAAAACGCCTTTGCGGCCATGGCAGCCTGGACCCCATTGATGGCATCTTCGAACACCACACACTGTTCTATCGGCACTCCCATCTTTTTGGCAGCTTCAACATACATGTCAGGATATGGTTTTTTGCGTTCCACATCGCGACCGTTGAGCAAGACTTTGAACCAAGCAGGATCCAATCCCATCACTTTGAGATTGATTTCCATCTTCATGCGGTCAGCACTGGTGGCAATACCCATCGCGATGTCTGCCTTATGGGCATTCTTTATAAAACGGATTACCCCGGGAAGTGCCTGTTCCTTCCCCTCGATCAATTCACCATAGATCGTATAGGTCTCAATCTTTGCACTCTCCAAATCAATCGGATACCCATACTTCTCCGCAACCTTTCCAAGATAGTTGTTTTCTCCCGCACCGACATACGGAATGAAGTCTTCGCTTCTCACCTTAACATGCTTGCGTGAAAAAAATTCGACCGCAGCCTTATTGATATATTGTTCTGAATCGATGAGCACGCCATCCATGTCGAAGAGTATTCCGTTAATCATGTAATCCTTCCTTGTCAGTAGGCCTACCGCAGACAGACGTTCGTATATGAGTCAATCAAGTGCTCTTATGGCTTCATGGAGTATCCCTATGAGCGGTTGATAATCTCCCTCAAGTGCAGCGATATCTGCTTCCAACAATCGCTTGTCGACAGTATTCGGTAAATCCATCAACCATCCGGCTGAATAACACAATTGATAGAAGAAAAGACGCATGGTCCTCGTATTTCCATCCCTGAAAGGATGTAATGCATGTACTTCTGCCATGAAATAGGCGAGATTATCAACAAACTCCTCATGCTCCTGATGACGAAGATAATGATAATCTCTTAATTTATCAAATATTTCGGCAGCGACTTGTTGTATGTATTGTGGAAGGCAGAACACGGTTCGCTTGGTTATGGCAATATATCTGATTTCACCTGCGAAAGGATATATATCGTCAAACAGGTGGGCATGAATTGCCTTTAGATGCTCAAAATTGAAGGTCCATTCACGTTTTCCGATCATGATTTCGGCCATACGGACACCCACGATCAAGGTCTCTATCTCATCAAGAAGTTCTTGATCCCGAAGGCCGAAATAGTTGATATAGATGTCGGTTCCCTCATAGCATCCGTCGGCAGTTCGGGTAGTGTCAGATTCTGAAGACAGCCCGTACCTGTCGACAATTTCACTTACGGCTTCATCCCCAGACAGTTCTTTGGCGAGCACTTGTTGAATATATTGCTCAGCCAAGGCTGTCATTCGATATCCTTCGGTTTCCATGCTGAAACCAATGAAATCCAGGTAATGCTGCAGTCGGCTCTCTTTCATGCATCCTCCATTGATGAGCTGGCTTGCGATTCGATTCGGCGCAGACAACAAGGGCATTATATCACCAATTCTATATCTCCCCAAGAGCAGTTTTATGCATATTGTTTCCCTCAATGAAAAAGAATCGTATCAAATTCTCCAACCATATCGATCAGAACCAGTACCCCAGCGAAGCTCGTAACGCCCCGGTCAATTCATATGGTACTGCCAGACCACTGAATAGCAATCGGGCTTCTCCTGTTAGACCGAGTGAAAATGCTTCGCCGAGCATATATCTGAACGATACCTGTGCCACCGGTCCGTAAAACCAATCAATCGATGCGACATTGAATGCACTAACTGATACACCGCTGATATCTGCCAACACGACGACACCGCTTAATCCCGCACTTATATCCAGCTGTACCTTTTCACTTAGTGAGAACGTAAGCGAACCCAAAGCATGAACATCACCGAAATGTACATTCGTCCCACTGCTTTCATATAATTGGTACCCAAGACCGAAACGCAATCCAAGTGCTGTTTTCTGTTCGGGGGTTTTGAAATTGGCGGTGATGAAGTCTAAGGTGGCTGATGGTAGTACCATTGTTCTCATATTCACATATGCACCTGCAAGATCAAACCAACCGGTAAATAGATAATTATCGAGCTTACCCGCACCAAAGGCTGCCAATTCAATAGATTTCGTAGCTTTTTTCGATATCACTCGTACGGGCGGAACAACAGGTTGGACCACACTGGATGTAACAGCAGGCTCTTGTACCGGCGATTCTTCAACAGGCTCGTCAACTACTACCGCAGGCCCGGCAGCGACAACTTCGATCTTGGCAACAGGTTCTTCGATGACCGCAGGAGGAACGACCTCGTCCGGTTGTGACTCAACATCCTGATCAGCTATCGCTTCATACGTTCGATAGCCGCTGGGGCTCCATGTCAGTCCATCAATTGTCTGTTGAACGAACAATGTGTGATGTACCGCAGCATCAAGTTCTTGTGAGGTATAACTGAGGATACTACTGTCCACATAAGCCCAGTTCGAGTCATCTTCACCGTCTAGTTGGTATCTGAAGGCTAGCACCCCGTCTTGACTTGCTTTCCATCCCCATGTGATGGAAACTGTTCCGCCGGAAAGCATCATCGTTGAAAAAATGCCTATGATTACCAATATTGCAACTCGGACAACACCAGTTTTTTTCATATGCCAACCTCCATATAGACACTCTCAATATATCTACATGACCTTGATCGCATCAAGTATGGCAGGCGAATAATAAATAAATAGGGGCTTTTTAGTCTCATTATCACTAAAATTAACAGCTTGCGTTCATTGTTTCTCTCGGATATCTTCATTACATGGCGAATGATCATAAGATAAAGACACTTGGACTTTTTTGCGGTTCTTACGAAGGGAACTCACCGATCTACCGAGACGGTTCTCTCGAACTGGCACAGGAACTTATCAATCGCCAGATATCTCTCGTGTACGGCGGAGGGGGCATCGGGTTGATGGGATTGGTCTCCAACACTCTTTACCGAAAAGTCCCGAAGGTAACAGGAATAATCCCGAAAAAACTTTATGAAGCCGTCAAGAACCATGAACATAGGGAAGACGAGCTAATAATCGTGGACGGCATGCATGAACGTAAAGCTTTGATGTATGAAAAAGCCGACGCTTTCATCGCTCTTCCCGGAGGAGTCGGAACCCTTGAAGAGATCATGGAAGTCTTCACATGGCTTCACCTTGGATATCATCGAAAACCGGTCGGACTGCTTGATACGAATGGATTCTATCAGCATTTGATGCAATTTCTCATTCATAGTAGCAACGAAGGTTTTCTGAAACCTATATTACTTAACTCCCTCTGTATCGATTCGGATCCGCCCAGATTGCTCGAAAAGATGGAAAAGATGAACCTTTCCCTACCATCGAAATTCAGCTGACCTATCCAACAATGCACTTACTTATGATATGATTGTTCTCAGTTGGAATGACTTGATGTGATGATTACATCCTATTGCCCTCGATCGATGCTATTGATGGGTATTGATAGGGCATAGCGTTTCCAAGGGGGGGCCGCCGCTCACATGAAAATCAATCGTCGCACCATCACCGATTATGTGATGATCATCATCGGATCGTTGATCGCAGGGTTTGGAATCGCTGCTTTCACCACCCCGGCTAAAATTGCCGGAGGTGGTGTGAACGGGATGGCAACCATTTTTTACCATACACTTGGATTCGAACCAGGAATTGCCATGCTGTGTATGAATATCCCCATATTCATAGCCGGCATGAAAGTGTTCGGACCAAAATACGGATTCAAATCAGTGGTTGGCATGCTCCTGTTTTCATTATCGGTCAGCTTGTTCGGCCTTATCATCGGCTATGAAGGAATCATACCGTACACCGATTCTGTGGACGTGCTTCTGTCAGCATTGTTCGGAGGAATTTTCATCGGAGCCGGAATCGGGTTTGTGATGAAAGGGGGGGCCAACACCGGCGGTACGGACATCATCGCTCAGATAATTAGCCGCTACACGCCACTCCCGCTTGGCACGAGTTTGCTGTTTGCCGACGGATTGGTAATCGTGACTTCTGCTTTCATATTCGGTATTGAAAGAGCGATGTATGCCATCATCACTGTGTATACATCCACACAAATGATCAATTACGTGATCATGGTAGCGGGGACCAAGTATGCGAAGACGGTCTACATTTTCAGTGAAAAGCTGGATATCATAAAGCAATTGATTATTAATGATTTACATCATGGCGGGACAATGTTCACCGGAACAGGCATCTATACGGGACAAGACCGCGAAATGCTGATGGCGGTGATTCCCAACCAACAGATATCACAATTGACTTCGATGGTGCATCATACCGATCCGAAAGCTTTCATGATAGTCGAAGAAGCATATCAAGTACTTGGAGAAGGCTTCACGCCGATGCAAAAAGTCGTCCCGGCTTCCATCGATTCACAGGGACCACGCCGTACGACATTTGCTGCGAAACAGATGGCTCCAATTCCAAAACCGAAAAGCAAACGTGAACACTGAACTGAACAAATCAGTCCCACAATCTATCGGGGTAGTAACCTGATTCGATTTTTTCAGCGATAGCCTCGGTAACTTTTTTCCGATCTTCAACATAGGTCATTCCAAACCATTTTTCATGTGTGGTATAGAAGCGAATCCGACCTTTCTGGCTTACCACCAAATCACTCGCGCCCTCAGGCAGGTAGCACTCAGCTTTATCTGTCGTGATGTGGTCTTTGAGGAAACGATCAAAATAATCTTGAAAGAGCGGAAATACCGAAGGTGCGAAACCAAAAAAATTCATTGAGACCCACTCGTCTCCTCCAAGAGTCTTCAAATTACCATCTATATCACTGATGAGCCGGTCCCCTTCATGGTATATTTTGGTATTTTCTCGCATGGATACCAGGTATCCGTCTTTTACCGTACAGATCGCACGAGAAACCGACCCGCTTGGGCTTGTAGTATTTCGTAACACATACCCCACCATGGCATGTTCGGTCGAATCATTGGGAATATTTGATAAGTGACGGCCCATGGTGGCAAAAGCGTCACGACCATAATAATCATCGGCATTAATAACACAGAAGGGTTCGTGCACGGCATCCTGTGCACAGAGGATCGCGTGAATAGTCCCCCAAGGTTTTTTCCTGTCTTTTGAACGAGCGATTTGTTCGGGAGTAAGCAGCGAATCAAGGCTTTGAAAGAGATATGTCGCTTCAAAATTCCTCGCAACACGATCGAAAATTCGTTCCCTAAAATCTTTTTCAATATCTTTACGGATTATGAACACGACCTTGCCAAAGCCGCTTTTCATTGCATCAAAAGCACTATAATCAAGCAAAGCTTCGTTATATCTACCTACCGCATCGATCTGCTTTACTCCGCCATAACGACTTCCCATACCAGCTGCTAGAACTACGAGTGTCGGTTTCATACACATATCCTCCATGACATAACAATCGTCATGGAGTATAACATGAAGAACCTTGAACAGAAAAGCGATGAGTGTATCTAATCGGCAGATACTTCTATGGTCAGTGCGGCCCTGTAATACCCAGAAGCGAGTTCTTCAAACTTGAATCCGCTCGCTTCAGTCGGGAAAGTGATGATGATGCTTCCGGTTTCACGATAATTGCTTCCATCAAGCATGCCAATGTTCTTGGAGATTTCTTTATCGTTGGGAACGCCTAATATTGGATTCTCATCACCGATACTCATCAATTTAATGGTAAACGGAATCATTGATTCTTTTTTCTTAAGGTCGGTCTCGCTTCCACCTACATAGGTAAACATGAATTTCTCACTGCGAGAACCGCCTAGGGTGGCCGGAGTGATTTTGAGATTATATACGGTATCAGAGTTATTGGAATAGAATTCATATGTGGCGATTTCCATATCCTGCCCGGCAAACGATTTGTCCAGCACGATAGGCTCAGCCTGTCGCAAATCGACTCTAAAGTTTTCTTGCAACCCGATTTGTCCAGTGACTTCGATTGTCTCCAGGTACACAGTCCGTGCTGACAGGGGCAATGCCATCGCACATACTAGTAACAAGAGTACGAATAAAGCTCGCACCTTCATCAATCCTACCTCCAAAGGCCAGCTAACAACAATTGAACAAGTAATAATATACGCGGATGATGTACAGATGTCAACAGATTAGGTTAAAGAAACTAAAAAGAAGGAGACAAATCTATAATAATATTATTATATATTTCTATTACAAATATTTATATATTTTATACATATGACATATTAATGATAAAAATCGCTTTATCAAATAAAATCATAATTATTCCACAAAGGTAAGATTTTTATTTTGATGCATCGCGATATATTTACATTAACGCTAAACAACGCTACAATTGCGACAGTGTCTTGAATCAGGGTAATATTTGAGATAACTATATAATAGATAAGAGGATGCGTAGCT
>JAAYIV010000034.1 GCA_012523305.1 Spirochaetales bacterium | reverse complement strand
GCCGCTCTTGTCCTTGCTTGTGATGCTTACATACTTGGAAGCATCCCCCAGTTCTTCCCTTGCAAGTTTCTTGTACGTGGTGAAGCTTGAGGCTTATATTATTTCGAACGTCGATGATTAAGACAAAGAGAAATTCTTAGCATAATTTTGATTCATGATGATCGATGATATGTGGGCAACACCCCAAGACGGACATGATACACATGAAGGTTCTATCTTCAGATCATCAGACACCTTCGCCTTCGAAGATCCTCGAAGGACGAAAACCAATGTCCTTGTGGTTGAAACCGACGAGAAATCCTTGAAAGTCTGATTCCATATCACATATTAATTTCCACTCAAGTTTATTCTATGGTAGTGTTGATGAGGAAGACCTAAAGGGAAAAAGTGTTATTACCTACAACACCGACCCGAGGTGTATCCCCGGTTGGTTTTCAAGAAAAATTAGCGAGCGAGGAGTGTCAGTAAGAATATGATACGATCAAAGAAGGATTATAAGTTTTACCTTGAAGCAGATAGAATTGCAAAAGCTATTCCGAAAAAAGGATCCCTATTCTTGTTGATAAGAAATATCATATTTCCTAACTATGTTTGGAGATTTCAGAAAACTTTGCGGAAGCTGGAGTACTATGAGAATTGCAAAAAAGGTATTGTTTCGTTTGTCGTACGATTATTTCTCACAAAGAAATACTTTAATTTGTCAGTAAAGTTGGGATTTTCCATCCCGACCAATGTATTCGGTCCTGGACTGTCAATAGCTCACAGAGGAACTATTATTGTGAGCAGGGGAGCGAAGATCGGAGCAAATTGTCGATTGCATGCTTGTGTAAATATCGGGACCAAAGCAGGAGCTGATGAGTTGGCTCCTACTATCGGGGACGATTGTTATATCGGTCCCGGTGTTAAGATGTACGGCGAAATCTCGATACCGAATGGGACGGCGATCGGTGCGAATGCCGTTGTAAACACATCATTTGATGAGGAAAACATTACCATAGCAGGTGTTCCGGCAAGAAGAAAGGGAAAAGTGGACACATTTGATTTTATTATTCCCGCGACTCGGATTATTGAAAGCGGTTATGATGATGCTCTTGACTTAAAAGGACTGACAGGGAACAAGTTAAGAGAAAAACTGTCATGCCGGCCGCTTAGCATGGATGAGTAACCATCAACTGCAGCACTAACATCCGGTGAACAAGATACTATTCCTATTGATGTCTTGACATGATGAGTTCAATAAACATCCTATCCTCGAAAAGTGAATCGAAATCTTTTGCTACGGTTAAAATTTGCTGAGAAGCAGCTGTCGGGAATTTGGGATTGATGACCACGCAGGTGATACCTGCCGAACAGGCAGCTTCAATACCCGCAGGACTATCTTCGAATATCAGGCACTCGGTCGGATCAGCGTGTAAACGTGTTCTCAAGAGATTATAGATTTCGGGATTGGGTTTGCCGTGTGATACCGATTCGGAAGAGACAAAGTCTTCAATCAAAGGCCTCCAGCGTTGTTCTTCCAAGACTTTGCCAATGATGTACATGGAAGAACCTGAGACTACGAATTGTCGTACGTACGAGCCCATCGTCTGTATGAAACGGTTCGCTCCCGGTATTTCTTTCGGGGGGACCCTGTCAAATTCATATTGTAACAACTGGCGCAGCTCTTCATTGCATGTCGTAGTGTTTTCGTCGCACGCCAGTTGAAAATCCCTTGTGATATCGTTGCAGATATCACGACAATTCTTACCCAAATACTTATAAACGGTAGCGTCGGCATATGAAAGACCGCGATGTTTCAGGTACTGGATGATCGCATTTGTCCATATGTCTTTAGTGTATACCAATGTGTCATCCATATCATAAAAAAAGTACTTGTAAGAACCCACGAATACCTCCTTGTTACGAAATCCTGGCTTACTGAATACGAGCAATCACGCCCCTAGGTCATGATACGATATATTCATACGGACAACCATATTAAAGTATTATATTATCTAGATCTCTGTTAAGATAAATAATAACAATATCGCTGAGGAAACGGTTGGGCAGGGTGCGTTGTTCAGCTGGGCATGGATACCGCGGCAAGGGGGTGTGCTGTGCCCGACAGTGGAAAAACCCATTGGAATATCGTTTTTATCCTCTCCGATGATCAAGGTGCATGGGCACTAGGATGTAACGGAAACAAAGAAATAATCACCCCGCACCTTGATGGATTAGCTGCCACCGGAGTCTTCCTCAATAACTTTTTCTGTACTTCTCCCGTATGTTCGCCAGCGAGGGCAAGTCTGTTTACCGGTAGAATCCCTTCCGACCACGGGATTCACGATTGGATACGCGAAGGGAACTGCTTTCCTGACGGTACATCATATCTTGGGGCTCTTGAATCTTATGCCGACTATCTAGCACAACAAGGATATGTCTGTGCATTGAGTGGAAAGTGGCACATGGGTAATAGCCATGTGCCCCATCGAAACTTTTCACATTGGTATGCGCATCAAAAAGGGGGAGGCGATTATTATCGTGCCCCGATGGTGCGGGATGGCAACCCTGTTATCGAGTCACAGTACATCACTGATCTGATTACTGACGATGCGATCAATTTCATCAAGCAGCAGAAAAATTCTGACAAACCGTTTTACCTTAGTGTCCATTACACGGCACCTCACTCGCCTTGGAATCGGGTACGAAGATAAAGAAAAACCAGGAAAGAGTTTCAAAGAACTATTGATCGGTGCCGGTGATGAAGACAAAGATGCTGCGGTGTGTGTCTTTGATGAATATGGTCCTGTGCGCATGATACGCAATAAAGAGTTTACATATGTTCATCGCTATCCGGATGGTCCTGATGAGCTGTATCATCTATCGGCTGACCCCGGAGAAAAAGAGAATCTGATCATGGATCGTGCCTACAAAGGCATAAAAATGGAATTACAGAATCAACTGGAACATTGGTTTGATAATTATGTTACCGCTCATTTTGACGGGAAAGCACTTCCTGTTACAGGAAACGGACAAATTGATGTTATAAAAAAAGGTAAGGTTTCTTTTAATTGACCCACGCCGTCTTCAGATCCAAGTGTTTGATTTTCTACGCGATAGCGGTAACTTGTACTGGAAGCGATCAGCTCTTGAATGTATCGTCAGTTGACGGTTGCACGGGTAGTTGCGTCATCAATGTTGAAATTCTCGTGACATGTATCTGCCGAAATGTTGCGGGAGGTGTTTTCACCATGTTCTTGAACACCCTATTAAAGTAGTTATAATCCTTGAATCCAGTCATCGGAACGATTTGTTTTATGGGTATGGCCGTCTCGACAAGCAACCGTTTTGCCTTTTCTATTCGTATCGAGTTTAGATATGTGCTGAAATTTTCACCCGATATTTCTTTGAATATCGTACTGAAATAGTTTGGCGAAAGGTATACTGCATTTGCAACGTCGGAGAGGGTGAGTTGGAGATTGAAATTCTTGCGTATGAACTCTTGTGCCCGTTTTACTATCGTACTTTTTTGCATGTTGGCTTCAAGCATGGAATTCGAATCGGTAGTGGTGACGACTTTATCCTTTAAGACCAGAATGCTTAATTGTTGCAAATCATTTTTTAGGCGCATCTGTTCGTTTTCATATGTCAGGATTTTTTGTTCTTTTTTATGTACTTCATTTCGTAAAAACAACTCTTCTTTTACGGCAAGAATATAATGTGCCATAAAATTTATCAGCTTTATGGCCATGAGCAATTTGTCTTCATGAAACACTTTTACTTGCCTGATTTCTTGAAGAAGAGTCTTTTTATTTAATTTCAACGGCTCTAAAGAAGATACGATTTCATCCAATTGGCGTGATGTAAGTTCTTCTGAAAATATCTGCCCGGTAAAAATCGCACCCAGTTCACGACCTTTGAATTTCAGCGGAATGACTACATTGGCCAAGCCCGCATGGCAGGTGTATACGCAATACTCACCGGTAACATTAGCTTTCTTGAGAGCATCGTTGTCACTTTTCAAACAGCGGGACAATCCTTCGGGCGTTGATTGGATCAGCTCGCAGTAGTGATTCTTCTCATACTGCGGGTAGAAGTCATACATTCCTTCATCGGTATATAGAAATGATAGTACCAAGCCGGTGGTTTGATAGAAAATGTGGCGAACCTCATCAAGAATCGAAAGGTCCTTCAGTGAAGATAAATACTTCTCCGATGATGCGTCTTCTGACTTCTTCCAAGTGACTTCAGATTGCGTAGCCATGATGTATTGTAACAAGTAATGGCTTCTCAAACAAGTATATGTCCCGATCCGAACTACGATTGAAGGCGGACAATTGTTGTAGTCATACCACGTGAATGATATCCGTACGTGAGTTGACTTCGATACATTCGGGTAGTGAACCGCATTCAGCATCATGATAGATTTGGATCTGCGTCCCGATAGCCTCGGTATTGGAGAATGTGTACGCCACTACCTCTTTGGAATGTCTGAAATCAAGTTCGACCAGGTGGCAATAACATCGTTTTCTGGCGATTGAAAGAGAATGTGATATCAATGTCCGTTCAAAATGATACCGTTCAAGCAAACGATCAGCTTCTTCAAGAATTTCTTTGAATTCCTCTTTTCGTAGTACCGCGATGCGTTGTTCATGGGTCGCTCCTTCCCCGTAGAACCCAGAGTCCAGACCTCTTTGTATCTGTAACGCCAATACTCGGGCGGCTTGTTCAAGTTGCGGGTGCTCAGATTCATTCCAGAATGGAGTGTGGTTCCATAGATAATCGGTCTGGGGAACATAATCGGCAGATGTCCGTCGTTTTTGATCCAGCACGCAGTTGCATCCGAGAATAGAAGTCTTCACCGGTAATGCGCACTGATAATACCCTGCGTGGGAATACGGGGGTAGGTTGGACAATGCGTCTATTTTACCGGGAACGTCAAACCAGGAAGCATCGAATGGGAGCAGGTAGGTGATCCACAGAATATCCCGTTGTTCAAAATAGGGAATCGCATTTTTCCCTATCTCACCAAAATGGGGATGAGCCCAATGACTATGTTTGATTTGCCAAGTGCGTTCATACCAGTCCCAGCGTTCGAAACGATCATCAAGTTCTTCTTTGGTCAGCGAAGCACGTTTCATATGATTAAAACAAAACGACTCGTTATAACGTAATGCGTGGAACATGATATCAAGATTTCCATCTGCCCACCCGGAACGCAATATTCGTTTTGCCTTGTCCGCATCATCATGGGTCACCTCATCGATTGTTTCGGTAAACAACGCCAATTGTGCCTTCCATCCATGATGAACCATACTGTCGACATATCCGAAATGATCATACGAGCCGCTACAGTCGTCGACAAGCAGTCCTGCTTGGG
>JAAYIV010000033.1 GCA_012523305.1 Spirochaetales bacterium | reverse complement strand
TGGTATGCCACAGACGTATATCCGAGTGATCCTCCCGCACCCGATTATCCATTGCTTGCCTGTGATAAGGTTACGTTCACGCCTCATATTGGGGCTAACAGTGAAGAGAACCTTCTTAGGATCACGGAGGAAGCTGTCTCGGTCATCGAAGAATTTGTTAACGGAGGAGAGACCAAATGAATCGAAAAAAGAATTTCTTTGCCGGGCCGTCAGTGCTTCCGGTAGAAGTACTGGAACAGATTCGGGATCAGATTGTTGATTTTAAGGGTGCTGGACTCTCGATTATCGAAGCCAGTCATCGTGGTGGAACATTCGAAGATATGTATCACGAATGCTTGGCGTTGTTACGTGAATTGATGGAAATCCCTGAAGATTACGACATCTTTTTTCTCGGGGGCGGCGCGACGCTCCAATTTGCAATGATTCCGATGAATTTTCTACGACCCGATACGGTAGCAGATTACATAAAAAGCGGTGCTTGGGCGAATAAAGCTGTGTCCGATGCAAAAAAAATCGGAAACGTCCATCTTTATTATGATGGGACAGATACCAATTTCACATCGTTGCCCGATCCAAAAACAGTCAGACCTTCTGAGAATTCTTCTTATCTGTATGTATGTACCAATGAGACAATCGGAGGAATCGAATGGCAGGACTTCCCGGATACCGGGGATGTCCCATTGATTGCCGATATGTCGAGCGATCTCCTGAGCAGACCGGTTCCAGTCAAACGGTTTGCAATGATTTTCGGTGGGGTTCAAAAGAACCTCGGACCGGCTGGAGCTACGCTCGTAATCTTGCGAAAAGACATGTTAGAACGAAGAAATGGAAACCTTACCGCCTACCTCGATTATGGATTGCATGCTAAAGAAAGTGGACTGTACAATACGCCTCCCGTATTTTCAATCTGGGGTGTAAAGCTTGTATTGGACTGGATCAAACAACATGGCGGGGCCCAGGGGATGGCAGATCGGGCGCGAATCAAATCTTCATTAATCTACAATGCTATTGATCAAAGCGATAATTTTTACCGGTCTCCTGTCGATGTGCGATATCGTTCTAAGATGAATATCTGCTTCAGATTGCCTACTGAAGAACTTGAGGCGAGATTCCTTGAAGAAACCAAGAAGGCCGGAATGCTCGGTCTCAAGGGACATAGAAGCGTCGGTGGATTGCGGGCTTCTCTGTACAACAGCTTGCCAATCGAAGATGTTCAATCGCTTGCAGATTTAATGAAAGAATTCCAAAGGGTCAATGGCTGATGAAAAAAATTGACGAGACCAACAAGGCCATCATCAAGCAACTATGTGATGGCAGGAAGGCTTACAGTGCAATCGCCGAAGAACTTTCAATTACGGAAAACACGGTGAGGGCTAGGGTAAACAAACTTATTGATGAGGGTGTTCTCCAGATTTCCGGACTAATTGATCCGGAATCTATTCCTGGATTACAAGTAGTGATGATGGGCGTGAAACTCAAGACTCTCGATCTCGAACGGAAAGCCCAAGAATTCTCCCAACTAAGGGGGGTAATTTCAGCTGCGGTAGTCACGGGAAGGTATGATTTGATCGTCCAACTCATTTTAAGTGATGAAGAGGGGCTGTCTTTGTTGGATTTTTTCAAGAAAGAGTTGGTAAAGATATCGGAGATTCTTGAAGTTGAAACGTTTGTCGTTTATCAATCACACAACTTGAGAGTTCCATATATTCTTTAAATAGAATTTTTGCTATAAGTAGTACGGCCGACCTCATGTAGAGGCGGCCGTATCCATTTTACTTGCTGTACATCACCCCTCATTTCAGTTATGATTGCTTTGGAGGTGCATCATGGAACGTTTGTCTACAACATACCTTGGGTTGACATTGAAAAATCCCATAATTATAGGTAGTTCTCCACTTACTTCATCATTGGATAAATTAAAAAAATGCGAGGATTCGGGTGCAGGCGCTGTTGTTGTCAAATCAATTTTTGAAGAACAGATCGAATCAGACGCGAAGCGGATGGTTGCCAATTCAGACGAATACCTTGTTCATGCGGACGCACACGATTTTGTAACCCAATCATCTCGTAATTATTATATGGATGCGTATCTGTCTTTAATCGAAAAAGCGACCGATGCATTGGATATTCCGGTCATCGCCAGTATAAATTGCATTTCAAAAGGAGCTTGGGTTGATTATGTCGGACGTTTGGCGGATGTGGGAGCCGATGCACTTGAATTGAATCAGTTTATCTTGCCTTCAGATCCTTCGATTAACCAGGAACATGTGCTCGATTCCTATTTTGATGTTGTGAAATCAGCTCGATCGCAGAGCAAGTTCCCATTGGCAATTAAAATGAGTTCACAATTTACCGCATTGGCGAATGTTGCCAAAACATTTGATAGATTCGGAGTGGACGGGCTTGTGTTCTTTAACAGATTCTACCAACCTGATATCAATATAAAGACATTGTCAATCAAACCGAGTGTTGTTCTGAGTGGCCCAAATGATTATTACCAAAGTCTTCAGTGGACCGCATTGCTTTCCGCTTACTTGAATTGCGACATCTGTGCTTCTACGGGTATCCATACCCCTGATACTTTGGTCAAGTTATTGCTCTCAGGAGCGAAAGCGGTTCAGATCTGTTCTGCTGTCATGCTTCATGGTCATCAGATAATTAAGACGATGCTTGATGGGCTTATCACTTGGATGGATGAACACGGGGCGGAAAATTTTATTGATTTTAGAGGAAAATTGGCTCATAAGAGGATGGACGACCCCAAACACTGGGAGCGTGCGCAATATATGAAATCACTTAATGTGGAGTTTTAGAGATGATGGACAAATCAGCATATAGGGATATTGCCCCATATGAAGGTCAGGATGTCATCGATGCAATCAACCGTATCAAAGCCTATCCGAAATTTTTAGATAATATGGCTGAGGTGCTCTATTCAGGCAATATCATCAAGACCGCCTGGAAAAGTCACCGGATGAAAGAACAGATACCACCGCTATTGGACAAAGTAAAAAGTTACGATGATTTTCAGCATTTGATTACCGCCGGTGTGTTTCTTCCTACGATTGAACGAAATTCGATGACTGCTTTCACATATAGCGGACTGGAACATCTCGAGAAAGATAAGGCATACCTATACATAAGCAATCATAGGGATATCGTCTTAGATTGCGCATTATTGGATTTGGCGCTTATCCGATACGGATATCCTATCTGTGAAATGGCGATCGGTGATAATCTTTTGGTCAATCAGTTTACTACTGACATGTTCAAGTTGAATGGTGGGGTTACGGTAAAAAGAAAATTACCCATACGCGAGTTGTACCTCGAGTCATTGAGACTTTCCAGATATTTCATCGAACTGATTACCAATGATAATAAATCAATCTGGATCGCGCAACGTAGCGGCAGATCTAAAGATGGCATCGATGTCACCAGTCCAAGCATCATCAAGATGCTGTATCTTCCATTCAAAGAGAAAGCCATGCCTTTCAACGAATTGATAAAGATCTGCAACATAGTTCCAGTTGCCATTTCTTATCAATACGATCCTAATGATATCAACAAGGGTAGGGAGGAAGTATATAAGAAACTTCACGGCACCTACTCAAAGAAAAAGTATGAAGATCTGGTCAACATGTTGAGGGGATTGCGTCGGTTCAAGGGAAATGTACATATCAGTTTTGGCACACCGTTGACCGAAGATTATTCATCCCCGGAAGAAGTAGCCAAAGAGATAGATCGTCAAATTCATACCGATTACAGACTGTGGGACACCAATTATTTTGCCTACGATCATATTGAAGGCACTGCAAGGTTCGCTGAGAAGTATGAAGACATGAGTACGAAAAAATTCCTGTCCCGGTATAAGGATTTGAACCAGGATTTGCGAGAAATAATATTGAGGACATATGCCAATCCGGTATATATGCAGTTGAAAGCATTGGGACAGTAGGCATCGGAACATGAGAAAAACAATTATTGGATGCATGGCCATTGCAATAATGTTTCTCTTTTTTTCTTGCGACAATGAAGAAATCTCCCTGCAAGTGGCATCTGTTCGTCCATTGGTCGTTGCCTATTATCATCAGGCACAGAATGAACACATGGTTGTTTCTGAAGGTCTTCATCTCATGTTGTCAATCGACACACAAAGTGATTCGGATTCGTATGTGGTAACAATTTCATCAGAGGAACATGGCCTTTCATGGGAGAGATCTGTTGAAACGGTCACTATCGACAATATCCCATACCTGATTATCGGTGATGCCGTCCTGCCTCCGGGGATTGAGCTGTCGGACGGACCTTGGACCGCCGAAGTGTTCCAAGGCAACCGTCGGTCAGAAACAACGTTCAATATCAATGCCACAACCCTTCATCCCTATATCGTGAAGAATGCTGAGAATTATATCCCGCATGCCGTGTTGACTGAATCAGGAACAACACATTCGCAGTTCGATCTAGCATATCCTGACGATCTGGAACAAATTTCAAACTTAACATGGACCGTACAACTGATGGATACGAATAAAACTCTCATCGGTACTTTAACCTGGAAAGGAGAACCTCTCCCTATTTCTAACAATCTTGTAAATGGTTCGTTAGAGGACATAGCCTACATCATCTGTCTGAGCGTTGACCCTTCGTCAGGAAGCATATTCGTCAGCCACAATACGGTCAAATAATTCTTCCGACAGCTTTTCGCAAACTTTCTTCGGAGATTTCAACGACAAAAGTCCTTCCGTGTGGACAGACAGGATGTTCCATCGCCAAAACGCGATTCACCAATGCTTGTCCTGCCAATCGGTCAACTTTATCGCCATCTTTTATCGCTCGATGACAGGCAATAACCGAATACAACTGGCGATCCAAATCATCAAGATTTCCTGTTTGGCTACCTATGAACCGTACAACATCCCGTTCGATAGGCTTCCAGATGGCCGGAATGGAATCCAGCTCCCATTCGAGATCGGCCGTTCTCTTAAGGTGCATTCCATAATCGGCATACCATCGCGCGTTTTGTTGAAGGAAGTTATCGACATCACGTTCGACTTCGAAGCGGATCGGAATCATCAATGGTTGGATATCACCGTGAAGTTTAATCTCGTCGTACAATATCCTTTCATGGGCTGCGTGCTGGTCGATAATATATAGTCGATGGTCATGCTCGGCCAATAAAAAGAGATCGAACAATTGACCGAGATATGTAGGTTGGCTCTCGATGTCTTGTCGCGACGATGTATCAAAGTCATTTGGAGAAGTCTTCGATTTCAAGACTTCTCTCGCTTTGGCAAACCATGCGGGATCAATAGGTTTTTCACTCAAACGATCATGTGTGTTTGAATCCCTGCGCTGATTGTTTGTATACGGCGGCGTGTATGATGATTCACCCAAGTTATATTGTCCAGAGTGTTCAAAATGATCAGGAAGTCTAATTCTTTGAATTCCTCTTTTTATTTGTTGGCGAATCATCACGACTATTTGGTGGTGAATTTCAGCCTTATTCCTGATCTTTGCCTCACGTTTTGCCGGATGGATGTTAAAGTCAACTAATTCCGGATCAACAGTGATGAATAGATAGCAGTATGGGAATGCGCCACCGGGCAACATTTCTGAGTATGCGTGCACAACTGCCTGTACCAGCGCATACTCATCGATCAAACGATTGTTCACATAAATTTTAATATGTGACCTGTCGGTTCGATAATACGCAGGTGATGAAGTTACGGCATACAGTGAAAATCGACCGGCTTGATCTTGTATTTCTTGAGTCTCAGCCGGAATTACATTTTTATCGTTGGCCAATGCGTCTAGGATTCTTTGCTTCCGTTCGGTTGCACACAGGGTAAGCTTCAAGTTGTCTCCATCATAAAAAGTGAAGGCTATGCGCGGAAAGGCAAGGGCTTTTTCAATGACAGTGTTCTTACACATCGTCATTTCCGTAGAAGGTCTTTTTAAAAATAAACGTCTGGCGGGTATAGTGGAAAAAAGATGCTCCACGTCGATTCTCGTTCCCTTAGAAGGACCCCCGGGCACTACTGTACCGATCGTACCGTTATCCACAACGATTGAATACGGAGCGGTACCTTCAAATGAACTGGAAATGGTAACCTTGGCACTCGCTGCCATGCTATACAATGCTTCACCTCTGAACCCGAGCGTATCCAAACGGTAGAGATCTTCGAGTGTGGCAACTTTACTCGTAGCATGCGAGGTGCAACAAAGAGGTAAATCTTCTCTACTTATGCCAGATCCGTTATCAATGACGGTAATCCGATTGAGCCCGCCTTCTATCACTTGCACAATGATTTCATCGGCACCGGCATCGATCGAATTATCCAATAATTCACGTATTACCGATGCGGGACGTTCGATTACTTCTCCCGCTGCAATCCGTTGGGCGATCAATGGTTCTAGGATATGTATCCTTTTAGGTTCAGCCATACTTAACTGTAACACAAAGCCCCTCGATTGTTGAGGGGCTTCTTAGTAGTAATGCTAGAAGAGGTTGATATTAAGTTGTACGGTTAACGCCGGAGCTATCGTAACTCCCGACAGAGTGGTCGCCGTTGCGGGTAGTGCGACAGCATCATTCCAGGCGGTACCCTTTTGATACTGGGCGATTGCAGCTGCCGAGGCTTTCAGTTCGATTGGGCCTTGGCCTATAGTCGCACCGGCATGGAACTGGCTTGTTCCGTCAAGCAAGAAGCCGATGATCCTTGAAGTGATAGCGCCCGGACCCGTAATCAAGGTGTTCACACCGCCCAAGAAATTTTTCTTTGCATATCCGGCTTCAAACAGAGCGAACGAAGTATCAAGGCTTCCCTTGATGGAAACTTTATCGTCATTAATCTGTGGAGCGAACGATGTGCTGAAAGGAATTATGTATTCCATATCAACATCGAATTTCTCGTAATCCAAAGAAGCGGAAACACCGGCGAATAAACTCCTAGGATCTCCCGCTGTCGAAGGATTGGTCCATTCATCATTGAATCCATTATTCATGAATTCTTGGTTCCTGAAATAGAAAGAGTCGAACATGCCATATGAAAGCACTCCTTCTTGAATTCCCGCGACAAATCTGGTTTTGAAATTGTCTTTAAAGGCCAAGTCAACTCTACCTACGAGTAGATAATTATCTATGTCATTAATAATTGAACCACTGGTTCCAGTCACCAACATCTGTTTGAAGCCAACAGCCGGGTTGGTATCGTACCCGAGCATGGTCGTGAACGAACCACCTACCGCAACAGATAACTTTTCATTCTCGATGACCGGGATGGCAAGTCCTAAGGACGGGAATGCATCGATTCGCTTCAACGAAGCTCCAAGAATGATATTGCTTGTCAATCCGAGATCTAGCGAAGCTTTCCATTTTGCAAAAGGAGATATGCTGATCATGGCGGCAGTTAGCTGCATATCAGATAAATCATTGATGAAGAAAGACAACTCAAGCCATTTGTTTTCGTATGTGCCAAACGCTGCCAGTTTACTGACAAACGGTCCGTCTTCATTGCTCGATACACCGCGAATCAAATCTCCCAATTCAACGTCAAGGTTCCTGTTAGCCTGGAAATGAAATGCAGAGGCTTCGGTTCCAATCTTCATATGATCAATCAGACCAAAGATATCTGAAGCGGCATCATATATTTTCCCAGCCAGTGCAGTATAATCAGAACCGAATGAATACCAAGCAGAATCATCGTGTGAGTACCATGATCCCGGAGCGAGAGATGATTCGAAATTAAATAGGATTCTTGGTCCAAAACTGATGGCAAACATATCTGATACATAGGAAACCTTCGGTTTGATGGCCAAATAGTTTGAAGAAAGAGAAGAACGTAACACTCTGGTGTAGAAAGTCGTCAATCCTACCGACCATTTCGAATTGTCGGTTTTCTTGTTGAATACTGTTATCGACGGGTCAAATGATGTTATCTGTTCAATTGATTTTGTGCTGATCGTTATCGAACTAGACAGATCGAATCTCGGTAAGAATTGAGATCCTTCGGCCATCATCGAGAATTCTCCGGAAATACCAAGCATTCCGGATTGATAGGATAGAGAAGCATACGGTTGTGTGTTTTTTCCTTCAAAGAAGAAATCGTAGAGCCGAGTGTTCCATCCGGAACTGAAATCAAACAACGAACGCAATGAAGTAGTGAACCCAACTCTTCTAAACCCTAAAGACACCTCAAGGTTGTTCTTCATTGTATACTGTAATGACATGCCAACTACATCAGCGTTAATTGAAGCATCGGCAACAGTGGGGAGAATAGTGTTAAACGTAAGAGAGATCGGAACAGTGGCCAATGCTTTTGCAGTGAATCTGTCCTTTGAATAAGCTGCGTTGAATCCAATATTCCAGTGAATTTTTTCGATTGGGATCGCAACAAGCCTGGATCCGTTATATAAGGTCGGATTGAGGAAGTTTTTTGATAAAGTCTTATCAGCACTATTTTCCACTGAGATTTCAAAGCGCATATCAAAATCCAGTGTTTCAAGGTCTATTCCGGTCGCAACTAGGAAATTAGGTAATTTATCTTCAAATTTGGTTTTTGTCCCGTCGTATACGCTGGTTAAGGAGAAGGGACTTATGCCAATTGCAGTAGCTCCGGACAAAAAGACTCCGAGTCGCACTCTCCTCTCGTCTTTTATCTTAACATTCACATCGAAAGAAGGGTAGGCTACAAGTTTCGGCGCTGTGGTTGTATTTACTTTCAAGAGCGTCGAAAGACCGAAAGAAACCATTCCTTCTGGATTGAATGTGAAAGATACGCCCCCGAATTGGTCACGTGATGAAGCCAATTCGGTAAGATACACATCATCCCAGAAAAATTCAGATGTAAAATTCTTCAAATTTAGTTGGCCGTACAACCCTAACCTAAGCTCATCCAGACCAGATGAAACATTCATTTCATTAACCAATAGGCCATTACCAAATGTTATCGGAGTAAAATCATCAATATTCAAATAGAAAGTATCTCCGGTAGAACCATAGCGAACAAAGTCGATGATGGGGATGAACGATCTATAAGCTTTAAGGATGCCAGAAAAATCGGGAACCGTAATATTCGTGTGATCCCATGATTGCCAGCCTGTCAGGCTTCCAGCTTCAAGGAAATATCCTTGCAATCCGATTGAAAATGCATTGAACGTAAAGAACGGATGTATTGCAAGACCTACCGATGCGGTTCCGCTAGCATTAAAACCTCCGGACCTTGATGAATTTACTTTCATCGTAACACCATAATCAAGATAGTCTTTTGGTGATTCAGTGCTAGCAACTATCACTCCACGCGGTCCTTGGATCGTCAAAGGATCAGTTATTGGCTTGGTTGCGGGAATTTCTTCGATTATTTCAGGTACGACAACAGCAGTTGCCTCGACGATCTCTACGACCGGAGGTTCTTCTATTGTTACTTGTTCATCAGAAACGAAATGTTCTACAGCGATGATTTCTACTTGAGGAGCAAATACTACTTCTTCGATCTTGGTTGCTTCCTCGGCTACTGCCGTGGCCGC
>JAAYIV010000032.1 GCA_012523305.1 Spirochaetales bacterium | reverse complement strand
ATCTGCGAGCATTTTGGAATGAAAGAAGAGTGGGATATTGGAGAAGGGTATTTACATACGCCTTTTGTTATCGATAATGGATATATCACCATACCTACGGATCCAGGTCTCGGTATAGAAGTGAATGAAGATATTGTTCGAGAGCGCTCGTATCTTGGTGATTGGGATTCACCTAGACTCTATGCGGATGATGATCAGACTATCATAGATTGGTAGGAGGCGCATTTTGATGGAAAGAACACAACAGCAGCTGAATTGCGTAATCGGGACAAGAATTTCACATCATGAGAAAAGTTATCATTTGCTGAGTTTTGATTTTGAAACCGGGACAATGAATATTATCGAGTCTCTTGATACGATTGTTTCTCCGACCTTTACCATTCGACATCCGTTTTTACCGTTATTGTATGCGGTCAGTGAGTCAGCTGAAACAAAAGGCGTGAAACAGGGTGCTGTCGTTGTTGTCGAACTTGCTGCAGATTCCCAATCGTTTAGCCGTATATCCAAAACACTTCCGATGGTACTCAGCGGTGGTACGCATCCGTGCCATCTTCATATCGATAAGGAGGGAACCACGCTTTTCGTATCGAATTATGGTGATGGGGTCTTTTCTGTTATCGCCCTCGATGGCAATGGACAGATGAAGGCATTGTCGCAACGATTTGCGTTCGCGGGTGTAGGGACTCATCCGGAACGACAAGAATGTTCACATATCCACTCTTCAATTCTTTCTCCGGACGAAAGGTTTATATTTGTTGCTGATTTAGGCCTGGATCGTTTGGTCCGATATGATTGTAAACGAGAAGATATGGCCAAGTCGATTGTCTTGGACAACGAGACATACTTTGGCGTGGCCGGAGGTTCTGGTCCCCGGCATATGCATTTTTCACTTGACGGACGGTTTTTATATGTCGTCCAAGAGTTGTCCAATGAGATTTCAGTGTTCGATTATGATGCTATCGACGGATCTATTCAACTAATCCAAACTATTTCAACACTTCCTGAAGATCGTCCCGATGTGGTGCATACTGCAGCTGATATTCATGTATCCGTTAACGGGTCATTTCTCTATTGCTCTAACCGAGGCCATGAGAGCATCGTGTGTTATACCAGGGATGATAAGACAGGACTTTTGGGTGTGGTGGGGTATTTTTCGTGCCACGGGAAACACCCGCGAAATTTTTCTCTTGATGCTCAGGGGGAATGGATACTGATAGCCAACGCAGATAGTGATGATGTAGTCATTTGCCCAATCGATAAGCAAACGGGAGCCATTGGGGTTCCGGTCCATCATGTTGCGATCCGGCAACCGGTATGCATCTGTTGGTTGTAAGCAACCTCCAATTATTACCCATATTCCCGGATTCAAAATTCAAACAGTAATCTGTTTTAAATCAAACAATTCTGTGTGGTAATCAAATAGTAAATTAATCGATTGATACCATTTACCGACCATGCTGTTATGAGGTATACCGTTTGTAGGAGGTAGCGTATGAAAAAACGCATTGCCATGGCGTTTTTATTACTGGTCGTACTTCTGGTATCCTTCGGTTGCAAGAAGGGAAAGAATGACGGAGAAAGTGAAAAGCTTACGGTCGGAATGATGAGTGCGGTTGATTCGATACCGTTCTATCTAGCACTTGAGAGAGAGTATTTCGAACAAGAAAAAGTACATGTCGAATTAGTATTGTTTACCAATGCCCAACATAGACAAACAGCGCTGCAAACAGGACAAGTGGATGGGGCGATGACCGACCTGGTTGCCCTGGTCACGCATTCGAACACAGATTTCAAACTGAAGGGAACACTCTCCACAGACGGGATTTTTCCCCTGCTCATCAATAAAGAAGCGACGGAGAACGATCGGCTGGCTATCGGAACGATGGAAATCAGTGTCACCAATTATGTTCTTGAAAAGTATCTTGCGGGAAAGAAAATCCTCGAAAAGGTGTATATCAATGAAATTCCTGCCAGACTCGAAGCTATCCTTGCAGGACAACTTGACGGAGGGATCTTCCCCGAACCGTTCGCATCGGTAGGTCAACTGCGCGGTTTGGAAAAATTGGTGTTTCCTGAGATTCCTCGCCAGAGTTTGAATATCATCGCTTTTACCGAATCGGCAATAAAAAATAAGGGTTCTGCAATAAAAAAATTCAGCAGAGCTTATGCCCGAGCGATTTCGGATCTGCAGGAAAGGCCGGAATTGGAGTTTGACACGATGGCAATTTTTATCCCCAATTATTCGAATGAAATCGATTCGGTCGTTACTTTGCCCATATTCAACGATCCGCAATTACCAGATACTTTGTTTATCGAGGAAATTATCAATTGGACTGAATCGGTGACCAAGGTTGCTTTTCCCGTCGATGCAGAATCGATCGTAGACCGTACGTTTATTGAGGGCCTTTAATGCTGAATATTCGCAATGTCCGTATCAATTATGGTGAAAAGACGGCTTGTTCCAATATTTCTCTTGATGTTAAAACCGGTGAAAGTGTAAGTATCATCGGAAAAAGCGGTTGCGGGAAAACCAGTTTGCTCTATGCGATCGCCGGATTGCTTCCTGTGGCAGAAGGTTCGATTTCTATCGATGGAGGTACCGAATCCTGTTCCATCATGTTCCAGCAAGATAGGTTGTTGCCATGGAAAAAAGTGATTGATAATATTGTGTTGGGATTGGAAAAAAAGATGCGATCGGAGGCCCAAGCTCTACTTGATCGGATGGGATTGTCAACCTATCGCGACAACTATCCCGATCAGCTCAGTGGAGGCGAGCGTCAGCGTGTTGCTCTTGCTCGAAGCTTGATTCGTGCTCCAAAGCTTCTGTTGCTCGATGAACCGTTGGCTTCATTGGATGAGCAAACTCGGGAACTACTTCAAGACGATATCAAGGATTATATTGTTTCAAAAGGCATCACATTGCTTTTGGTCACCCATAGTATCCAAGAAGCGCTCTATATGGGAAGCAAGATCGTTGTCATGACAAACAATGGATTTGTCCATGCTATTGAGAATCCAATTTTCCATGAAGCCCTCATGCGTGGCCGAAGTGAGTTCTTTTCATTGGAAAAATCTCTTAGGAAAGCTTTAAAAGGAGTGTAGGGTGAACTATATCAAAGGTGCTTTTGCAGTATTGCTCTTCTGGTATCTCACAGCGTGGATGATAGCTTCACCGATCATTCCTTTTCCCCATCTGGTCATAAAGTATTTGATAGATAATTTCTTGACCGGATCGCTTCACCTACATGTTTTGTTTTCCCTCTACCGGATTGTCACGGGCATAGCGATCGCCCTATTTCTTGCGATTCCGACTGGAATGTTCACTGGAAGGATCCGCGCCCTTGATCAGGTGATAAGTCCTGTTCTGTATCTGTTGTATCCTTTGCCAAAAATCGCTTTCCTGCCGGTGTTCATGGTGTTGTTTGGCATCGGTGACATTTCAAAGATCATTTTAATTGCCCTCATCATCTATTTCCCGGCCGCAGTGCATATCCGTGATGGGGTAAAGTCAATACCGCTTCAGTATTTTGAACTCGGGTTGGCATGCCGACTTTCTCCAAAGAATATCGTGAAAGATATCATGTGGCCGGCAATGCTTCCCCAATTATTTTCATCGTTGAGAATCACTTTGGGTATTTCTCTTTCCGTGTTGTTTGTCAGCGAGAATTATGCAGCGACATACGGGATGGGGTACCACATCATGAATAATTGGGTGATGGCCAATTATATCGGGATGTATGGGGGGATCGTACTTTTAAGCTGCACCGGGTTAGGATTGTATATTCTCATCGATACGATTGAGCATGTGGCCATCCCTTATAAGAATACCGCTAGAAGAAAAACGTTAAGTATCTGACATCAGACAATTACATCTGGAATTTCCCCCTAAAAGGAATTACTCTATTTTTT
>JAAYIV010000181.1 GCA_012523305.1 Spirochaetales bacterium | reverse complement strand
TCTTGCTTCATTGACGATTGACTTTCACTCATATACACTAGAGTAAGCGGGTCGTGTAGATTTTCCCGCAAGGAGGAATTGATGAGCAGTGCAGATGCGGCTTCCCGAAAGCCGTTGCATTTAAGCCCGAAGCTAATACTTGCTGCAATCGGTGTGGTGTTTATCATCATATTGATCATGAGCAGTTTCTTCGTGGTTGACCAAACCGAACAAGCAGTTGTACTACGGTTTGGCAAATACAATAGGACTGTTGGCCCTGGTTTACAAACGAAATTACCGCTCGGTATTGATAAGAATTACAATGTACCGACCCAGGTGGTTCAAACCATGTCGTTCGGACAATCGACAAATACGAGCCAATACAGTATTTTCTCCACCGCGTCAATGGCTGAAAATGAATCCACCATGCTGACAGGAGACCTAAATATCGTAGATGTCCAATGGATTATCCAGTATAGGATTGAAAACCCAAGCTATTGGCTCTTCAATGTACAGGAGAAAGAACGGACCATCCGTGATATCAGTCAAAGCGTTATCAACCAGCTTGTTGGCGATTTGCCGATTCTTGCCATTATGTCAAGTGAACGTTCATCGATTGAAGTCAAGTCCCAAGAGATGATGCAAAAAACATTTGATTCATATGAATTGGGTATTAGAATTGTCACCGTAAGGCTGCAGAATATTGTCCCACCGATAGGTGAAGTACAGGATGCGTTCGAAGACGTCAACAAATCTATCCAAGACATGAATCGGTTCATCAATGAAGGTAAGCAAAGTTACAACCAGGAAATTCCAAAAGCACAGGGTGAAGCAAGTCGTCTCATTCAAATCGCCGAAGGGTATGCAGCTGAGAGAGTGAACAACGCACAGGGAGATGTAGCACGCTTTAATTCTGTTCGCGAAGCTTATGAGATGAGCAAAGAAATTACCAGCCAACGCTTATATATTGAAACAATGGAAACCATACTCAGCCAGGCTGGCGACACCGGCTCACTTCTTTTGATTGATAAGGTGCTTGAAAACTTCCTCCCATTGGCAAATATCGGAACGCCGACTGGAGGTGTAAAATGAAAAAATTAGTTACAACGCTCGTTGTTGTCGGTGTTTTGTTGATAATCTTCCTTCTTTTAGGACCATTTTATGTTGTCCATGAAGGTGAACAGACAGTCACTACCCGATTTGGAAAGATTGTAAATAATGAAACAGAGGCTGGATTAAAATTCAAGATTCCTTTGGTCGACACTGTCATCCGTTACCCTCAGAAAATTCTTTCATGGGATGGCGAACCCCAGAGAATACCGACGAAGGAAAACCAATTCATCTGGGTTGATACGACCGCTCGTTGGCAAATCACCAACCCAAGTCTCTTCTATGAATCGGTTAACACACTTCTAGTAGGTAGCTCGAGACTTAGTGATATCATCAATTCTACTATCAGGACAATCATTAGTGAAAATTTCCTTAATGAGGCTGTCAGAAGTACGAATGACATAAACTTGATTACGTTGGTCGAACAGGTACAGAATGTTGAAAATCTTGAAGATGCAGATCAATTAAGGAATTTGACATCAACAAGCGCTAAGCAGGAAACTATCCAGATTGGACGTGAGAATCTTTCACAGCGGATGCTAGAAATAGCTTCGAGATCAACCGAACAAGAATTTGGTATTAAAATCATCGATATCGTTATCCGTCAGATTCGTTATAGTGATGATTTGACTCAAAGCGTTTATCAAAGAATGATCAAGGAACGAAATCAGATTGCAGAAGCATATCGCTCATACGGTCAAGGACAGCACGCAAAATGGCTTGGTAAGACTGAAAACGACAAAAAGAATATTATCAGCCAAGCTTATGCAGAATCTGAAAAAATCAAAGGAATCGCGGATGCAAGAGCTACAAATATTTATGCCGATGCATACGAAGCTGATCCTGAGTTCTTTACATTGTGGAGAACCCTTGAATCATACAAGAAGACAATTCCGCAGTTGGAAAAGATATTCTCAACCGACATGGTGTACTTTAACAAACTGTACAGCCCGCTCGATGAATGACGATTCCTAGAGATTGATTTTTCAGGAGGCCGACGATGTTGGCCTCCTGTCTATTTTCATAGTGGGATTCTTCTGATTAAGAATTAATTACCCGATTACCGAGCAATCCGGACAGATTCCTTCGATGTTGACTTGTGTGGTCACACTTGTGAAATTTGCAGGAAGTTTGACCTCTGGAAATGGAACAGCAACCAAATCGTAGACTTTTTTGCAGAGCATGCACTTGAAATGGATATGATCGCTGATATCGGCATCGTATCGTGATTCGTGTTCCTCAATCGATACCTTTCGAACCGCTCCTTTTTCACAAAGATGGTTCAACACATTATAGACGGTCGTACGTGAAAGCGAGGGCATCGAACCTTTCAAGTCCGTATAAATAGTATCGGCGGTTGGGTGATTCTTATTGTCCATCAAATACCGATAGATAGCGACCCGATGTGATAACGGTCGCACCCCAAAGTGACTCAGCTTTTCGGCCGATTCTTTTTGTTCCATTTGTTTTACATCACGCATTGTACCGACACCTTATCTATTTATAAATATAATGTTTATTTATTAACCATGGTAGTCAAAAAAAACACGATGTCAACTATTTTTAACAAAAATCACATAATTACTACATATTTCTCAAAAATAGGCATTGAAATGTGCAATCAATAATGAAACCAATCACGATATAAATTGTTCAACTATTGGTGTAAATCAAAATTTCTTATTTCACCCCACTTAAAAATAAATTATCCTGACGCTATATTATAGTGGTAGTACGGAGGATAGCCTTGAAAAATGTGTTCCTCAATTTGGTCAAATTGTTGATCCTATGCATTTCATGCATCGGAATTTTTTCATGTGCATCCCCATCTCAAACAACCTCATCTTCAGCCCAGACAAACTCTTTCCAGGTGATAACCGGAACCATCCACTACCCCAACACTATCTATTTCCCCTCGAAGATACGTATAGAAATCACCTTGAGCAGTCTTGACAATGCTACCATGACCGAAAAAACTCTTGCCGTCCAAAATATTAGGAATCCTCAAAAATTCCCAGTGAATTTTACTTTACGTTATGATGAAAGAGAAATCGTCAGTTCTGAAACTCATCATATCTACGTTGAAATCTTTCAAGAAAACACAGATACGCCCTATCTGACCAGTATCAGAAAGTATCCTGTGAATCTTTTCGGCCCTGCATCATCCGGATCAATCCAGATTGATCTGGTAACGGTCGCGACCGTTCCTTGATCAGGCAGCGGCATAACAACGCCCGGCTGCTTTTACTACCACTTTCCAAGCCGGAATCAGACTGAGTGCCGACACCACCACAAGCGATATTCCTACGATTATAGCATGCAGGCCAAGGACGATGAGCAACACATACATGATTCCCGCGAATATCGCTATCGTGATAAGCGAGACGATCATCCCCAACATTCCGTTCATGTTCTGCTTCACGGCTTGTTGAGGTAATTTCCATTCCAATCGAGGACGACTATAATCTATTGCCAGAGACGTAAAGCTCGACAATGTGATCAACAGCCATCCCAAGGGAATCATCCATAACAGATGTACGGGTGAAACCGGTAGAAAGAACAACCCTATGATCATGAAAATCAGGTAGGTCGATCCAAATAACAACAGATGGGCCAGGACTTTCGCTTTCACATGAGTGTTTGGAGACACCGGTAAAATTTTTGAGAAATCGAACAAACGGCCTTCGCGTGAAATGCTCGTCGAACTCATCATTGAAATTGTAGCCATCGCCAATAACACTCCGCAATACATGAAGGGGAAAGCGTCTGATGAAGACAGAGAATTCACCATAGCCGCGACATCCCCTAATGTGCCTCCGATAAAATAAACGATGACCAGTATGAGTGGTATGGCAGCTTCTGCGTAGAGTTCCATCATATACGAGTTTTGTGAGTTGATCAGTACGAATTCCTTCATGACAAGAACTTTAATGGGACTTCGATAATGAATGGGAGCCTCATAGGATGCTATGGAATTCTTTTTCCTCTTTGTTCTTGTTCCGTTCGATTCACTGATGGATTGTAATAGAAGTTTACTATAATTTTGTTTTCCAAACGCGATCGACACGAATAAAATCGATCCGGAAAGTATCACGAACAAAGCCAGAGATCGGAGCATCGAGGCAACAGAATCGGGAACGATCATGCGAGTTTTCCATGAAGCTAGCGGGAACCACTTGAAAAGAGTAGAGAACAAATTCCCGAACATGGCGGCCAGATTGGCAATAGTTGTCTCGGAAAATCCTTCTCTAAGCCACCTGCTTGAGATGCTTTGCAGTCCGACCAGGAGAATGAACATTACAAACAAGGCTATGACCTCGGTATAACGTCGCTTTCCTCCATTTCTACCGGTCGTCGCAAACAGTCTCGCATATAACATTGAAAGAGATATCGGCAGAACAGGTCCGATTAACAACACCAGTAATCCCATAGAGATGATCCTGAACGAAAAACCGTATGTTATCGCTATAACGAACAAGGCGGGAATCATGACTGCAACATACAACGAGATATTGGTCAGATAATGTAGAATGAACCGTGAAACGAATAAATCATTTTCGCTAACCGGTAATGTTACCAACATTTTGAGGTCGTTTGCCCGATACAACATCGAACCTGCGGTATACGTCGCATAGGTAAAAGTGACCACGGCGGCAATCAACGATCCCATGAACAGACTGAGCCCTTTAATCCCGATAAAACTTCCGATCAATTCCAATTGCCTGTAGTTAGCCCCTAACATCACCATGAGTGACCCGAAACCAACAAACAATGCAGCGATGATCAATGCGGTGGCGGTAATCTTTTTTGCCCGATTGATGGGTTTGGCTGGCTTTCTCGCTGTTGCGGAACTTATTCCCAACTGTTCAAGAAATGATGATTGCCGTCTGTTTGCCTTAATGAGCAACAGTAGTTTCGTCTTCGCCATCGGTCAACTCCAAGAAAATTTGTTCCAGGGTAGCCTGTTGTTCCCCTGTCGAATTTTTCAGCTCGGCGAACGTACCGCAAGCTGCCAGTTTTCCACGATTGATGATTCCAACGGTGTCACACAATCGTTCAGCGACATCCATGACGTGTGTGGAAAAGAACACTGTCCCTCCGTTGTTGCAAAACTCCCTCATCACTTCCTTGAGTGTAAATGAAGCCCGCGGATCCAAGCCCACCATGGGTTCATCCAGGATAAGGACCTTGCAGTCGTGGATTAATGCTCCGATCACTCCAAGCTTTTGTTTCATCCCACGCGAATAAGATGAGATACGGTCATCCAAGGCTTCAGTCAATGTAAACCGTTTAGCCCACTTGCCTATTCTTTCCGAAGCAGCTGTTTTTGGAACTTCAAAAATATCTGCAATGAAACGAAGGTACTGATTACCGGTCATATTTTCATAGAACAGAGGTTCGTCAGGAACATATCCGATAGCCCGCTTCAATGCGACCGGATCTGAAATATTATCGTACGGACCCACACTAATCGTTCCCGAATCCTGCCTCAAAAGACCGACTATCATTTTTATCGTAGTACTCTTCCCCGCTCCGTTCGGGCCGAGAAAGCCAAATATCTTACCTTGCGGGACAGAAAGGGTCATATTATCCACCGCTGGCGGTTTGGATTGCGAATAACGTTTTGTCACAGACTGTAACATGATCATGAACGAGCCTCCTGAGTAATGCGGGCATTCAATTATGTGATATCTTTTTGATATCATCAAGATATTACATTTTCATGTTCACTATGTCAATATAAATATATCTAATCAATGTAACAGCACATACTAAATATTATACTTTTTTTTGCATAAATATACATTAATAGCTTGATAATTATTAATTTTTATGCAATATTCACTCCATTCCCTGTGCTTATATGCAGGAATATAGAGGTAATCATATGGCAAAAGAAAAAGTGATATTGGCGTATAGCGGTGGATTGGATACATCGGTGATTCTCAAATGGCTGGTGAATAAGGGTTTTGACGTCATCGCATATGTTGCCAACGTCGGACAAAACGAAGATTTTAATGCGATCGAGAAAAAAGCGTACGCGACCGGAGCCTCCAACGTATATGTGTTGGATCTTCGAAAAGAATTTGTCACCGAGTATATATTCAAAGCAGCCAAAGCGAATGTGCTTTATGAAGGAAAGTACTTGTTAGGAACATCAATCGCCCGACCCCTGATTGCCAAATATCATATCGAAATTGCAAAGAAAGAGGGCACGCTGTATGTAGCCCACGGTGCTACAGGTAAAGGAAATGATCAGGTTCGTTTTGAATTCGGTTATTATGCCCTGATGCCTGAAGTCAAAATTATCTCACCTTGGAAAGATCCTGAATGGCTTGGTCAGTTCGAAGGTCGCAGTGACATGATCGCTTACGCCAGACAATTCGACATCCCAGTAAAGGCATCGACAAAAAAACCGTATAGTGAAGATGAAAATTTGTTACATATCAGCCATGAGGCAGGAATCCTCGAGGATGCCGCGATGCGCTGTCCCTCGGAAGTCTTTTCACACACCCTGAGCCCTCAAGATGCTCCTGACAGAGAAACGGTGGTAGCGATTGAATTCATCGACGGAATTCCCGTAAAGGTAACCAACGAAACCGATGGCATCGAGAAGTCCGATCCGCTGGATATGTTCCTCTATCTCAACACTTTGGGTCATGATAATGCCATCGGAAGGGTCGATATGGTTGAAAACCGTTATATCGGCATTAAAAGCCGCGGTGTCTATGAAACTCCGGGAGGTAGTATCTTGTGGTTTGCCCACAGGGACTTGGAAGGGATTTGCATGGATAAGGAAGTCATGCACCTCAGGGATATGTTGATGCCGAAGTATGCCGAACTCATCTATAATGGGTATTGGTTCAGCCCCGAGTTCGATTTCCTTTCGGCAGCATTCGACAAAAGCCAGGAACTAATAACCGGAACGGCAAAAGTCGTGCTTTATAAAGGAAACATGATAGGTGCTGGAGTTTCCAGCCCGTATTCGTTGTACAACGAAGCTCTTGGAAGCATGGAAGTCTCAGGCGGTTATCAACCCGTCGATTGCAAGGGATTCATCAACATCAATGCCATACGGCTCCAAGCCCATCATTATTGGCTCAAGGCAAGGGCGATGGATGAGAAAAAGGAATAATTCCTATTGGGGTTCGTTGATATGATCCAGACCGAGTGAGAGGATTTTGGCGATATGGTCATCGTTAAGGCTATAAAACACACTTCTACCCTCTTTTCTGGTCTTTACCAATCTGGAAGCCCGCAAGAGTTTGAGTTGTTGGCTTATGGCGGACTGTCCCATTTGCAATGCTTCGGAGATGCTGTTAACCGGAAGCTCTCCCTTACCGAGCAAAAAAAGAATACGCAATCGTGTGGAATCTCCGAATACCTTGAAGAATTCGGCCATCTCACTGACAGATTCGTTTTTAGGCTCGGTACCTTGCAATTTCATTCCAGCCTCCGAGGAATTGTTTTTTGTTCCTCACGATCACACTATACATGCCTTTCATCACGAGGTGAAGCCTGAGAGTAGAAAAATTTTGGTATCCATTACATTGAAAATCCGTTAATATACTTCACATCTTGCTAAGAAGGAGACGTTTACAACATGAAACATGACGAAAAGAAACCAATTGTGGGATGGATCGGAACAGGAGTGATGGGAAAATCGATGTGTTCACACATCATGCCCCTAGCCTCTTCTACCATTGTCTATAACAGGAGCGTCTCAAAAACCGAAGATTTGGTCCGTGCGGGGGCAATAAGAGCAAACAGTCCCGCCGAGGTTGCCCGACAGTCTGACATCATCTTTACGATCGTTGGATATCCAGAGGATGTAGAAGAAGTATACTTTGGGAAATCAGGCATTTTCACAACCCTTCAGAGCGGGAAAATTCTTGTCGATATGACTACGACAAAGCCTTCGCTTGCCATCCGGATTCATGAAAGAGCAAAAGAAATCGGATGCGATTCGATTGATGCTCCGGTTTCGGGCGGTGATGTAGGAGCCAGGGAAGCCAGACTTTCAATCATGGCTGGAGGAACACGAGAGACATTCGATACCGTCTTGCCATTTTTCAATGCGATGGGAACCTCAGTGAGACTGCAGGGAAATCCTGGAGCCGGCCAGCATACCAAGATGTCAAATCAGATTGTCATCGCCGGAACCATGATCGGTGTTTGCGAAGCTCTGGTGTATGCAAAGAAAGCCCGGTTGGATCTTGAGGCAATGGTTGCAACCATAAGTAAAGGAGCTGCCGGATGCTGGACATTAGACAATCTTGCCCCACGGATCCTCAACCATAATTACGGACCGGGATTCTTCATCGACCATTTTGTAAAAGACATGGGTATCGCATTGGAAGAAGCACAAAAGATGGGCCTTTGTCTTCCCGGTTTAGCACTTGTTCGTCAATTATATATCGCCATGCAGGGAGCCGGGCAAGGTAAGTATGGAACTCAAGCATTGATATTGGCATTGGACCGCATAGCGGGAAGCCCTTCAGCCTGAGACGCATGAAAAGGAGTTTTTATGGAGATTAACAAAGAATTCGCCAAATTGTCGTTACCGAATCAAGAACCGATGACCCTGCCGGTGATCACCGATACTATGGGCGGGAGGTCGATCGATATCAGATCCTTACGAAAAGATACCGGTTTTATTACCTATGACCCGGGATTTGTTAACACAGGATCCTGTACTTCTTCCATCTGCTACATTGACGGCGAGCAGGGAGTTTTGAGATACAGGGGCTATGACATTGAAGATTTGGTGGAGCATTGTGATTTCGTAGAAGTAGCCTATCTGTTGGTTAAGGGAGAACTGCCCAATGTTAAAGAACGGAAACGGTATGCTGATTTGCTGAACAACGAATCGTTATTGCACTATGATATGCAAACCTTTTTCCGCCAATATCCTGCCGAAGCCCATCCTATGTCGATTCTTGCGGCTATGTCAGTCTCTTTGTCTGCATTCTATCCTGAAATGGATGATATCGATCCGGAAGCTCAGATTGACTTCGCAGTGACTCGACTGATTTCAAAGATACGGACAATCACCGCCTTCACCTATCGCCACATGAAAGGAGAAGATTTCGTCAATCCGAGTTATAAATATAGTTATTGCGAGAATTTTTTGAATATGATGTTCAAATCTCCGGTCATAGAGTATGTGATAGATCCGTTACATGTCAAAGCTCTTAACCAGTTGCTTATCTTGCACGCCGACCACGAACAAAACTGTTCGACAACTGCAGTACGCCTGATCGGAAGTGCGGAGGCCAATTTGTATGCGTCTGTGTCCGCAGGTATTTGCGCATTATGGGGTCCCAAACACGGCGGAGCGAATCAAGCAGTCATCGAAATGCTTCACCAAGCGCATATTGAGAAACAATCAGTCAAAGAAATGGTCGAAATGGCTAAGGACAAGCGTAATCCATATCTGTTGATGGGGTTTGGGCATAGGGTATACAAGACATTTGACCCGAGGGCGAAGATTGCCAAAAGCCTGTGCAAGGCAGTGATTACCAGAAACGGTCATAGCGATCCGTTATTGGACATGGCGATGGAACTTGAAGAAGTAGCACTTTCTGATGATTACTTCAAAGAACGAAATCTGTATCCGAACGTTGACTTCTACACCGGCCTGATCTTCAGAACTTTAGGAATCCCGACGAACATGTTCACGTGTATGTTTGCAATCGGCCGCTTGCCCGGTTGGATAGCCCACTGGCTTGAATGGAAGAAAGATCCTTATCAAAAGATCGGCCGTCCACGCCAGGTGTACGATGGGCCACAAGGCAGAACGGTCAAAACGATTTCTGAACGCTGAAATGCATCACAGCGGGCAAGCTCACAGTGGCTTGCCCATAGTGCGTACCAAGTGTTGAGAAAATTCGCGAGTCCCTAAAAGGGTGGCTTCATGTCCATCTTGTTGCATCAAATGGTAGAAATCAGCGGTAACATAACCATCGGCTATGGTCTTTTCAATACAGGAAATCAAGAGGTCGGCAGCTTCATTCCACCGTATGTACCGTAAAAGCATCTCACCCGAGAGAATCATTGATAGCGGGTTGGCCATGTTCTTACCTGCGATATCGGGTGCTGTTCCGTGGGTTGCTTCAAAAATCGCCATCCCGGTCGAATAGTTGATATTAGCTCCGGGTGCGATTCCTATCCCCCCTACTTGAGCAGCCAACGCATCACTGACATAATCTCCATTAAGATTCAACGTCGCTATCACATCATAATCTGCCGCTTTGACCAGGATATTTTGCAAAAAAGCATCACAGATGCAATCTTTTATGATCAACGGCGGGTTCGTTCCCCGCGAAATTTCCCAGACTCCTTTCACATTTTGAGTTGCACCATAATCATCACGGGCAAGTTCGTAGCCCCAAGACCTGAATCCACCTTCAGTGAATTTCATGATATTTCCCTTGTGCACCAACGTCACCGAAGATCTGTTATGATACAGGGCATAGTCAATCGCTGCCTTGATCAGGCGCTTCGAACCATCTTCACTTACCGGTTTAATACCGATTGCGCTTGTTTTGGGGAACCTGATGTTTTTAACATTCATCTCTTGTGAAAGAAATGTTATTACTTTCCGTACTTCTTCGGTGCCGGATTTCCATTCAATCCCCGCATAGATATCTTCAGTATTTTCCCTGAACACCACCATATCGACTAATTGAGGATTCTTCACCGGCGACGGAACGCCAGTGAAATACCTCACCGGACGAAGACACACATACAAATCCAATTGTTGGCGCAATGCAACATTAAGGCTACGCATTCCTTTGCCAACAGCAGTTGCCAAAGGTCCTTTTATCGCTATCTTAGAAGCCGTTATGTTTTCAAGGGTTTCGTCAGGCAAGTATGTGCCAACTCTATCAAAAGCCTTTTGCCCCGCAAGAACCTCTTTCCAGACAATCGATTTTGCTTTACCGTATGCAAATGAGATTGCTGCATCAAGGACAGTAAGGGCGACCTCAGTAATTTCGTGGCCAATCCCGTCACCTTCGATATAGGGGACAGTGATATGATTCGGGACAACCAATGCTCCCTCTTTCATCTGGACTGTCGTGCTTTGATGAATTTGCATGTTATCACCTCCGAAGTATTATGATTTGACATCGATAACCGGTTTCTGTTTCCGAGTAGGAGTACCAGCTAATGATACGGCGACAGGAATCAACACCAATAGGCCGCACCACCACATTACTTTTGTAAATCCGAAATGTTGATAGATCGTTCCACCGAATGTTGCCCCTATGATCGAACCTGTGGTAAGGAGTATTTCGTGAATCATCATTCTTTTGGCTCTGCGGACACTGCCTGAAGCTCCATGGAAGATGCTTAATGTATACGCAAAGGATAAAAGTGTTCCAAAGAGCAGAAATAGTATAGCGTATGCCCAATAAGGTGTTGAAACGACAAACAGGGAACCGATGATGAATACGATGGCGACCAGAATCTGAACGGCTAAGGCAATCGAACGCTTGAACTGCCACCATGAAACGCTTCCCGTGTAGACAAAGACAAGTGAGGTAGCCAATCCCCTGATCAACATGAGCAAACCTACCATTCGCTCGGGAATCTTTAGCGAATCGAGGGCATGCAATGGGAAGATTGTCTGCATGACGCTGAGAGCAATATACACTGTGAGGACGCCCGCCCAGCACAAGAACCGTAATGGAGTGCTGGAATCTTCCTTTTGTTCGGTCATTCTGTTACTGGCTTCACTCGTAGTCGCTCTGATTGAAGGAACTAGATAAGTTGCCATTACTATCAACAAAAACGTGAATAACAAAAGCACTGTCCCAACCATCATGGGTATTTCAGTGGATTTCTCAACTAAAAAACCAGCGAGCAACGGAGAAAGGCCCGCACCAAAACTCCAAGAGAAATTAAATGAGCTGGTAGCCCGGTTGAGTCGTTCGCCCTCTTTACCTCTGGATAACCATCCCATGACTTGAGGCCACAGCATCGCCATGAACAGTCCGTACAGTATCAAAGCAAAGAACACCTGCCAGATTTGTCGGCTCCAGATAATCCATATAATTGATAAAGACATCCCAATCATAGACACTTCGACACAGTGCCTTGGCCGGATATGGGAACAAGGCTGTTCTAGCATTATACAAAAAAAGAAATAGCTTAACGTGTAGGTCGAAGCCGCGATTCCGATCATTTGGGCTGATAGAGAAAACATTGCCCTCAGATGATAGATGAGAGAAAAATTGACCATCGAAATGGCAAATTGTGCAATAAAAGAAGCGCTGTTTAAGGTTACGGTCTGCAGGGTTTGTGAACGCTTTTCCACCATGATGCCCTAGAGTATCGTATTGTCAGATTATCGACAAGCCAAGCAGTTGAATCAGAAGATAAAAATATGTAGACTTCAACTATGTCGTTCATATTGACGAACCGACCGCTGTTGTCGGCAGTTATTGCGATGCTCTTGGCTCAGTTCTTAAAACCGTTCGTGTCATGGGCGTTGGATAAAAAATTTAGTTACCACTTGTTCTTCACGACCGGCGGAATGCCTTCCTCTCATACGTCCGCCGTTGTTGCCTTGACCACTAGCATCTATATAATCGAAGGTTTGAAAAGTATGCAATTTGCCATCTCATTCGTATTCGCAGCGATCGTCATCCATGATGCGATGAGTATTCGAAGAGCAGCGGGGAAACAGGCGGAGGTAATCAATGAGTGGAGCCGAATCCTCACGAAAATTCACGAAGATGGACAATTTACTCCGGAAAACCTGAAAACAATGCTTGGCCATAACTTCACCCAAGTATCGGCTGGATTGATTCTGGGGTTTGTGATCGCGATACTCGTTACGGTAGTTCTTGCCTAACTAGAAAGGACAGTACGCCTCGACCAGGTTCAACCCGCCAGATACAATATCGACCGGACCGATATCCTGAGTCCACAATACTTGATCATTCCATCCTATAAATTCTAATGTTATCGAGACCTTCCCTTCAGAAATCGGAATGCCCGTAACCCAAGCGTTTGCGGGGAAGTATCTTGAAATGCGCAAATCAGCCTGTTCGGTTACTTCTTGGTATAATTGAAGGAACCAGGAAGCAAACGACAACCATGAAGAAGCGGAACCTTCTGAATTCTCGGATGCGGCATCAGCGACGATGCTGGCGGTTCCTTTTGCCAAAGCTCTTACTATTGTTTTTGCCTCGATCAAAGCTCGATTCAAATTAAATGTTTCCCTGGCAACAGACGACAGGCTTTCCAACAGACTCAACTCTATTCGTTGTTTATTTCCGATAATCGCAACGACCGTACGAATAGGTGAAAACCGTTCTTGTATCTCCGGAAGTGCGATTTTTATATAATGGTGATAATCTACCGCAATCCGTCTCGTCACCTCATGCTTTATCGGTCCTGCTCCGCTGAAAGCAATGATATTAAGCCTTGGCCGTTTATCGAATGTCGCTTCTTCGTCAATGGATTGCGGAACCGGAAAAGTATAGACATTAGATTGGGAATCAAATGCCCTTTTTAATTGTTCAAGATCAATACGGACATCATCACGTTTACCCAAAGTCCTGTACCCAAGCAGGCTGAGGTAACGCACAAGTGCAGAATTGGAAAACTTAACCGATTGATACGATGTGTCTTCCAACACACCGTCAGCATTCGAACGTTTGAGAGGTCCTTCATATTTCTTTTGCAATTCACGAAGTTTTAAATCCGCGCGACGCAGTTCAACCATCATGTTTTCCATATCGTTCAGATGGTAATGATTAAGTGCGAGAAAGACGTTGAGGTAGACATCCTCATAATCTTCTCCCCGATACGGACGAACGGTGTCATTTGCCACGAATGTTCCGAATTCGCTGCTGATACTTATCGTAAAGTGTTCTTTTATTAGTCGTTCTGCTTCAATCAAATGGGCATTCGATTCTGCATAGAGTCCGGCATAATGGGCTAATAGCCCTGCATCCAACAAGTACAGCACCTCATCGTTATGGTTATACAGTACATTACGCTGGTCTTGGAGCAGCCGGTATGCCTCCAAGGCCTCGCCTCGTTGCCACCCCATGTCAACCAAGTCAAAATCCAACGATGCACAACCGGAAAAAATGAAGATGGCAACACAGCAGAAAACGACGATTAAGCTACGTACGCTTCGATTGAGACGAATCACCATGTGTACGCTGACCTATCAATCACTTTTTTTATCGTCGATTCGTCAAGCCATACAATCCTCGTGGTTTCCAGCTCTACCATTTGCACGGATACGTAGTAGGTCTGCACCGTCTTACTACCTTCACGGTCTGTAACCGTCTTGACCGAACCAAGTAGCATGAAATCTGCTCCCGTCTCCATTGCCAAAGCCTTGGCGGTAGCCGGATTGGCAAAGATTTGTTGACTCATCCGTTCGTCCCTCAATGGATCGCGTTCCTCCGTATTGGCAACTAATACCACTTCACCCGATTCAACGAACGCAATTTCCATCTTCTTAGTGATAATTGAGGTATCGATTCTTTCTGAACTCATATTGGTGAAGGATCCGACAATCACCACGGGATCTCGCTTCTTAGCCTTCGTGAATGCTGAATACCAATTGCTTTTCAGACAGGATTTGATGAGATCTTCACTCACATCACGGATGTCGGTATCATTCCATTCACCGCTGAGGTCAATATCCTTCGTCGCCTTGATCCTATCGACTCGAACCGTAGTGCAAGCAGAGATAACTATGGTGAATACCAATACCAAAAGAATCATAATCAGACTAATTGATTTTCGTTTCACAATGCCCCCCCTATCGTCACCTTGAGTTTTGGGAATACACATAGTATACACGCTAATGAGTTGATCTAGTATAAAGTAATTGTAAGAAAAATACAATTTCATACCTTACCTTACGAATATTTATGCATGAATATGCAAAATATATTGCATAAAATTACGGTTTAGTGTATATTCCGCGTATAAAGATACCTAATAAAGGAGTTTTATTATGAAACGCGTTGTTCTGGCAATGATAATTATTGCATGTATATCGGTTTCTCTATTCGGGGCAGGCGCAAAGGAAACACCCGATTACGTATTCGCGACCGACGCCACATGGCCGCCGATGCAGTTTATTGACGAAGCTGGAGCCCTCGTGGGATTTGAAGTTGATCTCGTACATGCTATCGGTAAGGCGGTTGGCAAGAATTTCGAAGTAAAAAACGTACCGTGGGAGACAATTTTCGCAGGATTGTACAACGGTGCATACGATGCGGTTTCTTCTGGCGTCACCGTTACTGAAGAAAGAAAATTGGAAATGAATTTTTCGACACCAATTCTCAACGTGGGGCAGGTCGTGATAACTACTGCAGCAAAATCATCGAGTTACTCGAGTATAGATGATTTTAGCGGAAAGAAAATTGGTGTCCAGATGGGAACCACCGGAGATATCTCCCTTGAGTCCTATCCGGTGGAACGTCGTGCTTACGATGATATCGGTCTTGCGATCGAAGATATGCTGAACGGCAATGTTGAAGGTGTTGTCTGCGACTCTCTTATCGCTAGTGACTTCGTGCTCGCCAACAAGAATTACCAAGGCAAGTTGGTGGTGATCGGCGCACCGTTCACAGAAGAAGACATTGCGATAGCAGTGAACAAAAAAGACGCCGAACTGCTCAAGCTCGTCAACGAAGGGTTGATAAAGATTGAACAAGACGGAACTCTTGCAGAGCTGAAAAAGAAGTGGAATATCTTATAAATCTGGAATATGCAATTCTCGGGCGATTTCTCTATTTTGAAATCGCCCAATTTAAATTATATGTATAAATATTCAATAATAATTGACAACCATTGCATATGTATTTAGATTCAACATGATATGGATAAAGATACACACATAGATCACCAAATCAAGGCACGTCCCGATTTAGTGAAAAACTTAGTTTCAAAAGTAGAGAAGAAACCCTCCGGGCCGACATTGATACAGATGACCGATGGCGTGCTCATACCAAGCAAGCATGACCATCACGTGATGAATTCGTGGCGAATCACTTTCATCCTGGCCATATTGGTTTTGGGAACACTGGTCCTCTTCAAACCCGATCCGTTCAGATCAATTTTCCTCGTTACGATCAAAGGTGTTCCGATGACGTTTCAGGTCACCATATTTGCAATCCTTGGTTCAATTATCATAGGGTTGTTCTGTGGATTAGGTTCTGTTTCAAAACACCATGCAATTACCATGATCAGCGGAGTGTATGTTGAATTCATCCGCGGAATCCCCTTGCTCGTCCAGTTGATATTCATCTATTACGCCATGGGCAGGATATTCAGGATCGAAGGAGTTGTCGCAGCCGTAGCCGCCTTGGCTATCTGTTTCGGAGCCTACATGGGTGAAATTGTCAGGGCGGGTATCCAAGCGATCCCAAAAGGTCAAATGGAAGCCGCGATCGCCTTAGGAATGAGTCGTAGTCAAGCCTTCAGATATGTGATTTTACCCCAGACGATAAAAGTTATACTTCCGGCCATAGGGAACGAGTTTATCTCGATGCTCAAGGACTCATCCCTCGTATCTACCATTGCACTCAGTGATATTCTTCGAAGGGGACGCGAATATATTTCAAGGACCTTTCTTTCACTAGAGACCATGTTGGTTGTAGCTTTGATTTATCTGATTATCACCTTGGTATTCTCCAGACTTGTGGGAATGTTAGAGGAAAGGTTGCATAGAAATGGTTAGAATCCGAATCGAACATCTCTATAAGGATTTCATGACTCCGGCGAAAAAGATCGTGCATGCTGTAAAAGACGCCTCACTGGCAGTTGATCATGGAGAAGTCGTGCTGATCATAGGTCCCTCCGGAAGTGGTAAAAGCACATTGCTGAGAAGTATCAACAAGTTGGAAATTCCAACTGCTGGTCATATTTACATAGATGACGAAGAAGTCACGGCCCCTTCGAATCTTGTTGATATCCGTAAAATCAGGGAAGAGGTCGGCATGGTGTTCCAAAACTTCAATCTCTTTCCCCACCTTAGCGCTATCGACAACATCATCCTCGCACCTATCAAGGTAAAAGGGATGGAAAGAGAGCAAGCCAAGGCCTTAGGAAGACAATTATTGGAAAAAGTAGGTCTTTCTGAAAAAGAAGTAAGCTTTCCGTCTCAATTGTCGGGAGGACAGCAACAACGGGTAGCGATAGCCAGAGCTTTGGCAATGAACCCCAAGGTGATGCTATTTGATGAACCGACCAGTGCGTTGGACCCTGAAATGATCAAAGAAGTTCTTGATGTGATGCTTTCTTTGGCTCGTTCGGGGATGACCATGCTGGTTGTTTCACACGAGATGGGATTTGCTTCCGCAGCCGCAGACAGGGTGGTGTTCATGGACGAAGGGGAAATCATTGAGATTGACACTCCGGGAAATCTATTCAACAATCCGAAATCGCCTCGGACCAAATTATTCTTAGATCACATTCTATAAAGTAGTCTGTTATTACTAGTGTGCATTTAGCTCCATAATAGTTTGTCTACCCTATTGATGTTTATCAGTTAAAAGATCATGTTGCTTATATGAATACTCCAAATCGGTTTTCAGCTTGGCTGGATTCGCATATAGATTTGCATGGCAACGAATCTCTCCGTGAAGAGAAGGCAAACATGTTGACCCATATGATCGGCTTGTTGTGTGCGTTGGCATACCTGATTTGGATCATCGTTGCCGAGAATGAACGGGAAAACGTATCGGGGTTAATCATCCATGCATGTTCCCTTATTCTATTATATGGTTGTTCTGCGACCTATCATAATGCTCCTGATACGTCATTTAAACGGTTTTTCAGATTGATGGACCATAGTACGATCTATGTCCTCATCGCTGGGACTTACACACCGGTATTGCTCTACGCTAAATTGAATTGGTTCGTTCTTGTGGTATGGCTCATCGCATGTGTAGGAATTTTTTTATCCATCATCTTCTGGGGACGCTATAAAGTGATTCATGTCATTTCCTATTTAGCAATGGGATGGATGATTGTACCGGTGTGGAATCTCGTTGTTCCCAATATTCCAAGACCCCTGTTAATCTATATCATCGCTGCAGGACTTACCTATTCGCTCGGCGTGCTTTTCTATATCAAGAAGACAAAAAAATATTCCCATACGATCTGGCATATATTCTGTCTTGCCGCCGGATTACTCTTCAGTATCGGATTTTCAATCCATCTCAGTTGAGCTACATGTAGACAGATATCCATCGGACGCGTAATATTGACCGCATGAAGTTTAAAGGCGGATTCGAACATTTCGATGCATTTTACCAGAACATCTATGAGAGTCGATGGACATCACTTAAAAATTCATTGTTATCAGAACCCCACCCCATAGCCTTTACCGATGGATTGTTGAAACCATATTTCATGGACGAAGCTTCAATTATCGCTGCGTCGCTTCTTCCCGTGAAACCGGGAGACACAGTATTGGACATGTGTGCGGCTCCCGGCGGGAAAACATTGGTCTTAGCATCCAGAATGAAACAGAAAGGATTGTTGGTCAGTAATGATCGATCAAGCCAACGCAGGGCAAGACTGAGAAAAGTAATCGGAGATCATATCGGTACACAAGCAGAAACTTTCATTACCGTCACGAGTCATGATGCAACGAAATGGGGCTTGTATGAAAAAAATGTATACGATGCTATCCTTCTCGACGCACCCTGTTCGTCGGAACGACACGTGATCACATCAGCCGGCGCATTGGCGCAATGGACCCCTTCGCGTTCAAAGCATCTGGCAATTCAACAATTCGCCATGCTTGCCGCAGCATTGGATGCAGTCAAGATCGGCGGAATCATCGTGTATAGCACATGCTCGATTTCATCATTGGAAAACGAGCTGATTATCAGCAAATTACATGAACGGCGTCCCAACATATTTGAAGAATTGGAGATTGCCAATATATATGCAGAACGACTCACGCATGGTTCGATTATTCTTCCCGATACCGCGGAAGGCCGGGGACCCCTCTATTTCTGTGTAATAAGGAAAACCGCATGAAGATTGCAGACGTAGCCATACAGCGTTGCGAAACCTATTCCCTGAGTGAGGTCTCTCTCATAGTGAGCCAACTATGTGATACGGCTCAAATAGAAAACCCGGAAGGTAAATCTATTCTTCTCAAGCCCAACATTCTATCCGATGCGGCACCCGAGAAATGCATCACCACTCATCCCGTGGTCTTGAAGGCGTTGATCAGATATCTGCGCGAACGAGGAGCCCGTAAGATACTCGTCGGAGATTCACCCGGCATCCAAGGATCATTTTTCATTCCCAGGCATTCGAAGATCCTTGAGGTATGTGAAGAAGAACAGGTCCCGTGGATCGATTTCGCTAAAAATCCTGTTTCTACCATAATTCCTTTCACATACGGCCGAAGTTTGCCATTACCCAACATTCTATCTGAGGTTGACATGGTCATATCGGTAGCCAAGATGAAAACACACCAGCTGATGTATGTAACAGGAAGTGTTAAAAATTTATTCGGCCTGGTACCCGGATTGCATAAGAGTCCTTGTCATATGATGTATCCGACCCGAGAATCATTTTCACGGCTTATCGCAGGACTCTACAGCGTTGTGAAACCTTCGTTTGCCTTGATGGATGCTGTCATTTCGATGGAAGGCGCGGGTCCGGCCGGAGGAAT
>JAAYIV010000180.1 GCA_012523305.1 Spirochaetales bacterium | reverse complement strand
CGTGTCTATGCCACCACCCCAAAACACTATCTTTTCGCCATAGGTGTTTTTAAGATACTCGGGATCCATACCGGCTGCTGAGCACTGTACGGGATTGAGAATATCGAACCCAGCATCGATAAAGCTTCCGATGAATGGTTCTACCGCCCCACAGGTATGTTTGAAAGTCTTCCATGCAGTATTGGCATGAATCCAATCATTGACTCGTTTGTAGTAGGGATAATATAGAGAACGAAATGTCTCGACAGAACAAAACTGGCTTACTTGTGTTCCGAAGTCGGTACCACAGATAAAGATGACGTCGATTGCATTTCCGACACGTTCGAAAATCCGTTTGAGGTTTTCTACGGCGATGGTGATTTGCGCATCAAAAATGTGGTGGATGAAATCTTGGCGGGTAACAGTTGAGATATACCATTCGGTAATATCTCGTATCCCTTTGGGATGCTTCAAACCAAGACCGGGAATCAATGCAATATCCCCGATTGCCGTACCCCCAAAATTTGCCGCCACACCTTTCCCTGAGTGTTTATAATGAGTTACCTTTGATTCGAAGTGCTTCAAGTCTTCTTCCGAGATATGTTTGAATTCTTCAAGGTTGTCTTCCACATTCAATGAATCTTCTTCAAATGGCTGCTGCCTGATCAATGCGTCAAAGTAACAACTGCCTTCCGGCATTTTCCCGCTAGGAGCAGCAGAGCGATCCCCTTGAGGATATATAAAGACATCGCCATCGATTTCATCAACCTCGAAATTCACGGGGACGAGCACTTCTTGTCCCCAAGGAGTCCGCCACTCTTTCCACTGTTCCAGAGGAAAGCCAAACATGGTGTTTCGCCCTGAGATGCCGATGGTATCCACCCCCATCGCTTCGCGAAGCTCTTCATCGACCTCACCGAGCATCTGATAGAGTTCTATCACTTTTACAGGACGCTTTTCCAATCCGTATATCGCTCTTAAATCTGCTACGATGCTGCAATGTATCCCTGTAACCGCCGTTGCACCAAAATCAAGTGGGATCGGTCCTTTTGTATGTCGCAATGCCTGTAAAAGCTTCTCTTTCCCATTCATGAACTATATCCTCCGATCAGTATTGTATCATTGTTTACAAAGAATTTTGAATTGGATCTTATGCTTCTGTTCTTTTATATATCCGTATTACACCTTTTCCCTCATTTTTCGCATCGTACAGCGCTTTATCGGCACACTCGATAATAGTATGCTCATCCATCCCGGGTTCCCACTCTACTATTCCGATGCTTAACGAGGGGATTATTCCCGGAATCACATCCACTTTACTGATCGAATGTAGAATTTCAGAAGAAACCTTCAAAGCATCTTTGATGGTACTTTCTGTGAAAAGAATCGCAAATTCGTCTCCTCCATACCTGGCTGAAACATCAGTAACTCTTGTAATTGATCGAATTACATTAGCGATTGCCAGTAATAAGCGATCTCCGGACTCATGTCCGATCGTATCGTTGACCTGTTTGAACCAATCAACATCAATCAACGCAAAGCAGAATTTTTTATGACCTTTTCCTGCCAATGATAGTTCATCTTTCAACCTGCTGATAAGATATTTTCGCGTATGTAATTTTGTAAGGAAATCTTCCATAGAAGATCGTATTGCGAGTATGAACACAAAATAGATACCGATAGATAAAAGAAGAATTAGAATAAAAAAGCTGCCTCCGATTATCCAATCCATCCGTTTTTTAAGATTCAACACCTCATTGACCGAAAAATCCACTCCCACAAGACCGATCGTTGATCCATCTTCAGGATCAACGATCGGAGACCACCCGGTGATATAGGTTCCCCAT
>JAAYIV010000031.1 GCA_012523305.1 Spirochaetales bacterium | reverse complement strand
TTTCAAAGGAAAGCAAGTCCTATTTTCAGCATTTCTTCTCACAATGATGATACCCGGAACGATCACGATGATTCCCAATTTCATCACGTTGAAAACAATGAGGCTTTTGAATACCTACACGGCATTGGTGTTACCATCATTGTGCAATTCAATGGGTATTTTCTTGATGCGGCAGAATTTTGTAAAGATCCACGATGAATATCTGGAAGCGGCGGTGATGGATGGAGCAAGTCTCTATCGAATATTTTGGACCATTATCCTTCCATTGGCAAAGCCCGTGTTGTTTACCATGGGATTGTTCAATTTCATGGGAGCTTGGAATAACTTCTTATGGCCGTTGATCATCCTCACCGATCGCAAGAAGTGGACCCTACAACTGGGATTATCTAATCTAGGTTCCAATTTTTACAACTACCAGCACTATCAGATGGCAGGAGCTTTGATTTCGATTGTCCCCATTATCATTGTCTATCTCATTAGCCAGAGATATGTGGAACAAGGCCTCTCTACAGGAGGCATCAAAGGATAGAAAACATGTTCCGACAGGAACTGAATCCAAAGGAGGAAGACATGGGTAAGGTACGAAAGGTAGGACTGACATTACTGTTGGTTCTGGTGATGGTTGCCCCGATATTTGCTGCAGGACAAGCGGAACCGGGAGTAGTAACCATCCGTTACGCCAATTTTTCAGCTGGCGAACACAATGCGGAAACTTTGCAAAAAATGGTCAATTTGTTTATGGCAAAGAATCCCGGAATCAAAGTGGAATTGGAATCAATGGGGTATGGGGACAATTATTGGACAAGTTTGATTACACGGATTGCGGGTGGTGATGCACCGGATGCGTTCGAGCTAAACATGGAACAATTTTTGGCATTTACCCTCCGCGGTTCCAATCGCCCGCTGGATGAGTTGTTCACAAAGACCGGAGTAAGCAAAGGGATTTTTGGTGAAGGATTGCTCGATGCGGTGAGTTTCAACGGTAAAGTCATGGCTGTCCCGCAATCATTCTCGACGGTGGTGCTCATTTATAACAAAGCATTGTTTGATCAGGCCAAGACACCATATCCAACAGCCGATTGGACGTGGGACGATGCTCTGGAAGCTGCAAAAGACATTACCGCTCTCGGCGATGATATCTGGGGAACCTACAATCCGATTCAATTCTGGGAGTTCTATAAGGTGGTTCAACAGAATGGGGGCAGTTTGATGACCGCAGACGGTAAACAGTTCACCATCAATAGCCCGCAAAATATCGAGACCTTGCAATATATGCTCGACAGAGTATGGAAATATCATGTGATGCCTACTCGCGAGCAGCAGGCGAACCGTCCTGAAGGAGATATGTTCGTTGACGGTAAACTCGGTATGTGGCTCAATGGAGTGTGGGCGTTCACAGATCTTAAAGATCGTGTGAAATTCAATTGGGGAATCGAGATGGAACCGGGCAAGCTTTCAAAAGCAACTCATTTTTTCGGAAATGTCGGGTGTATCAGCACTACCACCAAACATCCGGAAGAGACATTTAAGTTCCTCGCCTTCATGGCAAGTGATCCTGATGTTGTGCAGTTACGCCTGGATGCACAATGGGAACTACCGACAGTAAGCGATCCGACCGTGATGGAGCGCTATCTCGCCGACACACCCCCAGACAATAAGATCGCGGTATTGAATTCATTGCAATATGCGGTTAAGCCGCCCGCTTTGCTGCAATTCAGTGAATTGACGAATATTGTGAATACAAAGATCGAATTGGCACGTGATGGCGAATTGACCGCAAAAGAAGCTTTGGATCTCGCGCAAGCTGAGGCAAGCGAAAAAATCAAGTTATAACTACTGAATCCAGGCGGACTGTCACCAATCCGCCTGGACCAGCGTCGAATCTCCGGACGATGTTACGTGGTGTGCAATCGTCCGGATCATAACATGAATTATAGGATCAACAGGTATGAACGACAAGAGTGTTTCAATCATTCATCAGCCTTTTGGCAATGGGCAACCATATTTCCAGCAGCCATTTGAACGGTTTCCCCGCATGCCTAAACCTGAAGAACCGATTATGATCGGGTGTTCTACAATTCCTCACCATATGGCGGAGACGATGCATGTCGAATATTGTGTGAATGATGGTCGAATAAATCTTATAGATGCGATGTGCATCGGAGAAAGTGATTGTATCGGTAACGATCCGGGACAGCGATGGTGGATTGCTTCACTACCTCCTTGTCCGATAAAAACAACGCTTCGATATCGGTTCAAAGCATGTACGGGGCTTGAAGACGTGTATTCGCAATGGTTTTCATGCAACCTGGGCAATATTGAAACACTTGATCGTTTAACTGGTTGGGCCAATCTCGGACCGGACGGAATCATCCTCAACTCGAATGATATTTCAATCCAATTTCTTAACCGTCCTGACCGATTGGGGGTTTCGATATGGCGCGGATTTGCAAGTCCAATTCCACCGGTCAATGGTACTAGTTGGACTGTTACCGAAGATGACGGCCACATGTGCTTAAAAGGATATTGCGAGGTTACGATCGATACGACCAATCTGACATGGGTTGTCAGGAAAGGCGTCAAAGAACTCATCCGTACGGTTAAACCGATAGAGATTGTCACAACCTATGATGAGACAGACAGAGCCCTTGATTACATTACACTGACCTCATACTCTCCGGATGAAGAAACCTATATGGGTTTCGGCGAACATTACAACGCTGTAAACCAACGGGGTAACATCGTCTATAACAGGGTCTTCGAGCAGTATAAGGACCAGCGATTGAAAACATATGTTCCCATGCCGTTCTTCATTACCAATAATCAATGGGGAATGCAAGTTCATACCGAGCGTTTGGTAGAATTCGATATGGCCTCCCGCGACCCTTCCGTGTGGTCCATGCGCATAGAGTCTTCTAAGAATGAAACCGTCTGTTTCGATATCTTATTCGGAACACCAAAAGAAATCCGGTCTGCTTTCATTGCCGATGATCCGCCTTGTCCGGTAGTACCTGAATGGGCATTGGGTCCGTGGATGTCAAGCAACGACTGGAATTCACAACGATTAGTTGAAAAAATGGTTGCCAAAACCCTTGAATTGGGTATCCCGGCAACAGTTTTGGTAATAGAAGCATGGAGTGACGAGACTACCTTTTATATTTTCAATGATGCTACATATATTCCGAAAGACGATGCGCCGAAGCTTAGTGATTTTAATTTTAGAACTGATGGTCTTTGGCCTGATCCCAAAGCTATGGTCCAGCGGCTGAAAGACCAGGGCATCCGAACGGTTCTTTGGCAAATACCCGTACTTCGTGATATTACCGATAGTACAAATGAACAACATGCGATCGATCGAAATCATGCGACCGAACATTCTCTCGTGTTAAAAACAATCGACGGTACGTCATATCGTTCAAAACCGGGATGGTTTAAAAATAGTTTGATTCCTGATTTTTCCAAAGAAGAGACTCGCCAATGGTGGGTTGCGAAACGAAGATACCTATTGGAAGAGATCGGCATAGCGGGATTCAAAACGGATGGTGGGGAACATCTGTGGGGATATGAAATAATGTCTGGCGATGGCAGGATGGGCGATCGGTTGATAAATGCGTTTCCTCAGATGTATTTGAAAACGTATCATGATGAATTGGAAAGGGTTCTGGGAAATGGCAAAGGGATACTGTTTAGCCGATCAGGATACGTTGGTTCCGGCAGTATTCCCGCCCATTGGGCAGGGGATCAGGATTCTACTTGGGAGGCGTTTTCCAGTATGATCAAGGCGATGCTGACAGCATCTGTTTCAGGTATCGTCTGGTATAGCTGGGACATCGGGGGATTCAGCGGACCGATTCCCACAGCTGAATTATATCTTCGCTCTGCGGCAGCTGCCACGTTTAGTCCGATCATGCAATATCATAGTGAACATAACGCGAGAAAGATTCCAAGTCGAGATCGCACCCCGTGGAATATCGGCGAACAGACACATGATGAACGTGTCGTGCCGATATTCAAGAAATTCGCATCAATTCGCATGGCTCTCATCCCATACATTGCCAAACAGGCTGAGCGGGCAATCGCGCTACGGGAACCGTTGATACGTCCGTTATGGTTCGATTGGCCAGACGATTGTGAAACATGGAACATATGGGATGAGTACCTGTTGGGTACCGACTTGCTAATTGCACCGGTGATGGTTGAGAACAGGTCCGATAGGGAAGTCTACCTACCACAAGGCACTTGGAGAATGCTGGGTACCAACGATATGGTCTATGGGCCTTCAGTCATAACCGTAACAGCTTTTTTGGATCAAATCCCAGTATTCCTGCGTGCTGATATTGATGTGGATCCGATATTTTCAGATAAACCATTCAGTGCTTTGGTAACAGCGACATAAGGCAGGTTCTCATGTATTTCCATAAAATCGACCATCCAGCAAACTTTGCTCAGATCAATCCTCATGAAACGCCATTCTCATCTACTGTTCGCTCTTTAGGCGATGCATGTTGGCGAATCACGATCGATCATCCGAACTGGACTACCATTGCGGATATGCTCGATCTGATCAAAGCCGACCATGCGGAGCAGCGAGCAGGTGAAAGCCGTTACCAATTGCGTTTAGATGCCGATGGCATAACCATTATCGACAATGATACAAAAGTAAACATTCTTTCCAGCCATCCGGAGGTTCCGATAGGGAAGTGCGGACAAAAATGGCTATTCACCTTCTGTCTTGATCCTGCGATGAGATTTTACGGGATGGGAGAGAAGAACATCGGGTTTGAAAAAAGCGGAATGAGGACAAAGTTCTGGAATACCGATGTATGGGCGGATTTTTCATGGTGGGACATTGAGCATGGTACTACCGATCCGATGTACGCATCATTCCCGATCATGTTGGTAAAAAATGGAGGAGTGTGGATTGCGTTGATGATTCCTACCTCGACGGCTACTTTCATGGATACCGGAGCACGGCAAATGATCGAAGGCGCAAAACATGCTCGTATCGGTAACCAGTATTTCTACCTTGGAGCAATCGACGGAACGGCTGATCTGGTAATTGCGGTCGGTACGACGGCAAAAGAAGTTACGACTGCAATGACACAAACACTCGGATTACCGCCTGTCCCGCCTCTTTGGGCCCTAGGACACCACCAATCACGCTGGGGGTACGGATCATTGGCCGATGCGGCGCGATTGGACGAACAGTTTGCCTTGCATGATATCCCATGCGATGCCATCTGGTTCGATATCGATTATATGGACAACTATCGATTGTTTACATTCAATGATGCGACTACGAACAACATTGATCTTCACGGACGGAAATTGGTTGCCATTCTTGATCCTGGTATAAAAGTCGATTCATATGATGTGTGCACCGATGGATTGAAGAAGAATATTTTTTGCCAGAATTCAGAACAACTGCCATATGTGGGGTTTGTCTGGCCCGGAGCATCGTATTTTCCTGATTTCTTTACCCGGGCCGGATCCCTTTGGTGGGCAGAAAAAACAAGAATATTGGCAGAGAAAGGCTTGGATGCATTTTGGATCGATATGAATGATCCGAGTACCGGTTCGATGGAAGTTGATGAAATGCTCTTTGATAGAGGAGCGATTCAACATCACATATTGCACAACTGGTATGGGTCGGGTATGGCCAAAGCCACCGTAGAAGGATTAATGAAGGCCTACCCAGACCGAAGGCCGTTTACACTCACCCGGAGTGCAATGTTAGGCAGTCATCTCTACGGTGCGCTATGGACAGGTGATTCCATGTCGAATTACCACCACCTGAGAAAGACAGTTGAAATGACATTAAGCCTCTCGTTGTCAACTATGGCGTTTGTTGGTTGCGATGTGGGCGGATTCGGAGGGAATACCGATGCAGAATTGCTTGCCGATTGGTACCGAACCTGCATATTGTTTCCATTTATACGCAATCATAGTGCCGATGGTACGCATCGGCAGGAGCCATGGGAATTCGGTTCTGAGACAGAACGGGTATTACAAGCGGTGATCCGGCTGCGCTATGCTTTCTTGCCATATTTATACAACCTGATGTATCGATTGCATGCTGTTGGGGAACCGATCATTCGTCCGATGCTATATGATGATAATAACCCGATATATGAAGCAGTTGATGATCAATTTACAATAGGTGAAGCTCTGTTGCAGGCACCAAAATTGGAAAGAGGACAGACTGAAAGAACCATATTGATCCCGAATAACCATTGGCTGGACCTGCAGGATCTATCGGTAGTATCTGGTCCGTGTGAACTTTCAGTGGATTTTAGGGAAAAACCGATGCCGCTATTCTTAAGGCAAGGGTGTATCGTTCCAATCGCAACTTTTGAGAAGCGATGCGTACGCACAGTTGGCGATATCGATATAGAAAATCCCATATTCCTATGTTTCCCAGGCACCATCACCAAAACAAATTATCACTATCTGTATGATGACAAAGATGGGTACAATGAGGTGCGTTCGATCGCCGTTGAATTCAAGAAAACAGGGGATGAGCTTATAATTACTATCTCAGGAGGAAAATCATCCGATTGCTTATTGGCCTTGTATTTACATAGAGATGATAAAGTGACGATCAATGGTACCCCATGTTCCGGAACGCCTTGGGAATTGCCATTTGCCGACGCCATATGCTGTGAACATCACAATGCATCATCAGACGAGATCCAACTGTTGTTGTTCTCTAAGGCCGATTGACAGGTTATCTGTCTCACAGAAGGAGCCGATTCACTTTTGAACCATCGATCTTCGAAGAGGGTTTTACAAGTTAAATGGCTCAAAGTGGGTCATTTTATGCGTGTCTCACATCTCTGAATATATCCTAACAGCCGTTTCCATAATCTCTATCATCATTTGTGATGCTGCGCTGACATGATCCATGTTTCCTTCATTATAATCAATGAACGGCATGACCACTACCATCGACACATCAGAAGTTTCATCATAGATAACGAAATTAAGATATCCGGGATGTGCTCCGCTGTGTCCGATGCCCACCGATGTCTTTGACAGCCCCAAAGCATACGCATTATTGCCTTCGGGGATCTCAGTCATCAGTGTTATCTGTGAGGATTTCAATGGACTTTGTCCGCTAAGCAGCAATCGCATCCAACTTGCCATGTCTTTTGGCGTGCTTATGATGTTTCCGGCCCCGATATTTGAAGACATGTTATCTTCGGTGGTATTGAAGTATTCGGCATCCCATCGAGAATAACCTTCAAAATAAGGTTCGGGGAGCAAGGTGTCGTTCGGTTCGAATACAGCGGTTGTGTCATGCAATCCCATCGGAACGAAGAAATGTTCACTTAAAAATTGGTCATACGGTATGCCGGAAACACGTTCAATGATGACGGGCAGCAACATATAACCCGAATCAGAGTAATGATAGAGAGTGCCAGGTTCTCCGTAGGTGAGATGATCTTTTGCTATCACCGCAGCTAATTCACTCAATGAATAGCGATGCGGTTCATCGTTTTCGGTATCTTGAATATATCCGATATAATTCATACCCGCATACGGTTCGTCGGATTCGATTGGAATCGGATCGTTGAATACATCAAAGACTCCTGCCCGATGGCTGAGCAAGTCCTTGATGGTGATGCGATCTTTATACGGGATCGCGAAATCATCCGTGTCTGGCAGATAAGGGTCTTTCGATCCTGGTATCGATGATGTCACGGTATCGTAAATATCAAGCAAACCCTGCTGGTCGAGCAACATGATGGCCGCTGCTGTGAATGTTTTGGTGACACTTGCGATACGATAATGCGTGTCAGCTGAGTATTCTTTGCCAAGAAACCCCGATTGTACGGTGTAATCACCTGTTGGCGTGTGAAGGTGCAACAAAATCCCGAGATGTGGAGGCACGTCGTATGATTCGCTAAACGTGGCATACCGGGTATCAATCATATTTTGTAATGATTGATGTATCTCGTAAGAGTCTTGTTTTTGTACCGTCATACAACCACTGAGTATGATAATTATTATTAATAATAGCAAAAGAAACAAACGAGCGAGTTTTACATGGGTATGCATCATGAACATCCCTTTAACAATAGATTCCTTAGAAAATAATTAACGAAATCCTTACGATTAAAATGCTCTTATCGGTCTTACATAGCAAGAATATTGCTTGGTGAGTGGAGGACCGGGAGTCGCATTGCCAAAGTCTTGCATCCACGAAATTATCGGAGCATAAAACGAAGGTTCATTCGCCTCTGAAGAACTCCAGTATTCATCATATTCAAATCCTCCCACCCGATGGTCATGAAGGTTCTGTTTCATCGCAACCAATTCATCTATTGATGGTAAGAACCAATCATCATAGGTAATCAGATTCCGGACCACTGAGTAATCTTCACATATTTTCGCCGCATAGTCATCAGTGGAGCTCCTGTCATCCAAGTCATTATATGCAGTCTCACCCATTGCGTTAGCAAGATTCTCAGAATTAGTTTTTCCGCTACCAATCGCACGTTCGGTTCCGACCGTAACACACCCGCTATATGTTGAAGTACGGTAATAACCGAAAATCACAAATGGGTCACTTGAAGTCCCATTCCATCCGCTAGGAGCTGCTTCAAGATAATTCCAGTCGAATTCATCATGTTCATCTCGATAGAAAATAAGCCCTCCCGCAAGCCCTTCGTCACCCAATTCATAAAGAAAATCCCATGCAGCATAAATATCAATGTCTTCGGGAGGATCGACTGTGATTTTTTGGATGGGCAGGGTAAGTTCCTCATCCGCATACCAACAGTCAAACACATATCCCTCACGTGAAGGATCATATAAATCTATGTCTTGGGTATGTCCTTTATTATATCCTCCTGGATTTTGAACCGCATTCTGTCCACCGCTGAGATGATATGTAATCACATAATCATACTCTGGGGAGC